>CAKRHU010000333.1 GCA_934339215.1 uncultured Lacticaseibacillus sp. | reverse complement strand
CGATTGCGAATGAATAAGGGAAAGCCGAGATCACTTTCCAATTGTGAGACACTATGAGATACCGCACTCGGCGTCACGTTTAAAGCTTGGGCGGCTTGCATAAACGTGCCTTTTTCCACCACTGCACTAAAAACTTCGTAGCTGAAATTACTCATATCCTGCCTCCTAAAGCCCACTAACTTGCCATTTATTGCTTGACATGAGAAAAACTCATGCAGATTTGAACAAGTTGAATTTTACTTCATCATAAATTCAACGTAAGCTTAAGTCAAGTTAAGCCAAACAGAAAGGAAGATCATCATGGAATTAGCCCAACGCAATTATCAAAATGCCAGTGCCGGATTAGAGGCGTTGTTCGCCGCGTCAAACCCTAGCGTGATCTCTTTTGCTGGCGGCTACCCGGATCGCAAGTTATTCCCCACGCGCGAATTAAACCAAGCTTTTGCCCACAGTTTCTCTGGATCAGATCCCGAATTATTACAATACGCTTCCGCTTCTGGTTTTCAACCTTTGCGCCAAAAATTAGCCACACGCATGCAACAAGACGGCATGACCGTCACGGATCAAGATGTCTTGTTGACGCAAGGCGCCCAGCAAGGCATCGACTTGACGGCGCGCTTGTTGTTAAATGTCGGCGACGGGTTAGTGGTTGAAGGGCCTACTTATGTCGGGGCTTTGGCCGCTTTTGACGCCTATCAGCCAACCTATTATGCCGTCCCCGTTGAAGCTGATGGCATGGACTTGCACGCGTTACAAAAGGTGCTCATGACCAAGTCCGTCAAGTTGATCTACACCATTCCCGATTTTCAAAATCCCACCGGCACCGTGATGTCATTGGCCAAGCGTCAAGCACTGATTGCTTTAGCCAACCAATATGACGTGATGATTTTAGAGGATGGGCCTTACCGCGATTTGCGCTACTCCGGTTCAAACTTACCGACGCTTCAAAGTTTAGACACCCAAGGGCGGGTCATTTTCTTAGGGAGTTTCTCCAAGATCTTAGCACCAAGTTTACGCTTAGGCTGGCTGGTCGCCCAACCGGAATTATTGCATCACTTGACGGCGCTTAAAGGTGGCGTGGATGTCGAGTCCAGCAACTTGATGATGCATGGGATCAACGCGTATCTCGAACACAACGACCTCAACGCCCATATTCAACAGATCCGCGCTTGTTACTTCGAAAAGAAAAACTTGATGGTCACCACTTTACGCCAGCATTTGCCCGCTGGATGCACCGTCAATGACCCTGATGGCGGCTTCTTCTTATGGTTGCAGTTACCCGTCGGCTTTGACGCTGAAGCCTTTATGAACGCTATACTGATGCCTCAAGCTAACGTCTCATTCGTGCCAGCAAGTGTGATGATACCAGGGGCTGGCATGACCAATGGCGCGCGTTTGAATTTCACTGGACCAACGCTTGCGCAGATCAAAACTGGCGCTTCGGCCTTATGTGAAGCCTTGAGTCAAGCACTTGCCCAACCACAACGTTTACGCCGTTAAAAAAATCCCTTCGCGAAGTTCAAGTCGTGAAGGGATTTTCGTTTGCTATTTATTTTAAGACCCGCACGCCAAAGCTTGGGTAGAAGTAACTGGAAATCGTCGCCACTTTGACATTTTCACCAGGTTCTGGCGCTGCGATGTATTGGTTATTGCCGATATACAAGGCGTCGTGATAAACACTGCCGTTTGAGCTCCAGAATAAAATGTCTCCAGGCTTTAAGGCTGAGAGACTGACACGCGTGCCAGCGTTTTGTTGGACGCCGGTGTAACCGCCGATGTTCACACCTGCTGCATGCAAGAAGACGTAATACATTAAACCCGAACAATCAAAGCTGTTAGGCCCTTTGCCGCCCCATACATAAGGCTTGCCGATTTCAGTTTTGGCCAAAGCAATCACTGCAGAGATCTTCGCTGATGTTGAGCTGCTGGTCGTGGTGGCCGTAGAAGTTGACGTGCTCGTTGAAGTTGAGGGGGTTGTCGATGCGGAGGCACTGCCGGTGTAAATTAAGGCACCAGCTGAAGCCACCCACTTGTTTGTCCCGATTTGATACCAAGTATAGCCATTGGCGCTGGCCTTAGCCGTATAGGGATAAATTGACCCAGCCTTCAAGCTCCCATTGACACCGTAACTTGTGCCGGCGCCTGAACGTTGGTTGGACGCGTATTTGATTTGGACTTTACCACTAGCGGCAGTACCTGTGCTAGTAGTTGTCGTTGTGCTGCTGGTTGCTGAGCCGGAATAAACTGCAGCCCCTGCTGAAGCCACCCACTTGTTTGTCCCGATCTTGTACCAAGTGTAGCCATTGGCTTTAGCAGTTGCCGTGTATGTATAAACCGTCCCGACCTTTAAGCTACCGTTCACTGAATATGAAGTGCCGGCACCACTGCGTTGATTAGATGAATACTTGATTTGGACTTTACCGCTAGCCGCAGTGCTGGTGCTCGTTGCGGTTGACGTCGTGGTCGTTGAGGCCCCGGCTGAAGCGACCCAACGATTGGTGCCGATTTGATACCAGGTGTAACCATTGGCGGTTGCCG
>CAKRHU010000332.1 GCA_934339215.1 uncultured Lacticaseibacillus sp. | reverse complement strand
GATCGCTTCTATAGAAACACCACGTTCGGTTAAGAGGTCATGGGTATGTTGTTCTAAGCGTTCTTCATTTGTCATGTGATCACTCCTTAGTGGTAAAGCTGGGTACTGTGAGTGGGTTGGCGGCGATCTGGGTACAAAGCTTGCAGATCTTCATTGATAGCGGTTGGCGCTTCACCGAAACCTGAAGCAATCAACTTTAATTTACCTGGATAAGTGACGGCATCGCCAATGGCATAAATGCCGTCAATGTTAGTGCGCATTTTGGAATCAACTTTGATTTGGTTGTGTTCCAGTTCTAGGCCCCAAGTCCGCAGTTGCTTGTTCTCGCTCATAAAACCGTAGTTGACCAACAATTTATCGACGTTGAGTACTTCAGTGTTATCGCCGCGGACTTCTTTTAGACTGATATTGCCGCGCTGGCCTTTTGCCACGACACTATCGATCAAATAGGGGGTGTGTAAGACCACGGAGCTGGCTTTGAGCTGTTCGACACTAGCTTCTAAGCCGCGAAATTGGTTTCGGCGGTGGATCAAATGCACACTTTTGGCAATGGGTTCAATCGCTAAGGCCCAATCGATGGCCGAATCACCGCCACCAGCGATAGCAACATCGAGGTCTTTAAAGTGATTTAAGTCGCGGACAAAATAATTAACCAACTGGTCATCAAGGGCAGGATCGTAATCAATGGCGAGTTTGCGTGGGGTAAAGGCGCCGCCGCCAGTGGCAATGATCACGGATTTACTTTGATAAGTGCCATTGGTGGTTTCTAGCGTAAAGCCCTCATCAGTTTTGGAAATGGTTTGGACATTAGTGGCAGTTTGAATGGTGGGCTTGAAATGGGCGACTTGTGTTTCCAACTGTTCAACGAGTTTTTGCCCGGAGATATTCGGATAACCGCCGATATCGTAAAGAATTTTGGCCGGATACAAATTGCCAGGTTGGCCACCGAGTTCAGCTAAGCTTTCCAATAATAAAACCTTCGCACTGTGTAAGCCGGCATAAAAAGCGGCAAACATTCCGACCGGCCCGCCGCCGATCACAGTCATATCATAAATAGGTGTTGTCAAAATGGCTCCTCCAAACGGATTAATTAATAGCTTTACGTTAACATATTTACCGGCTTGCGACTATCACCCGTCGCAATTGTGTCATCCATCGGTTACAATAGGTAAGATTAATCTTTTAGGAGGCAATTATGTACCCACAATTAGACTTAGCCAACTTCGCAGGGCCTAAAGCGACCTTGCATACCACCCAAGGGGACGTAACTTTTGCATTGTTCAAAGATCAAGCGCCCAAAACCGTCGAGAACTTCTTAGGCCTTGCCAAAAAAGGTTACTACGATGGCGTTTCGTTCCACCGGGTGATCGCCGACTTCATGATCCAAGGTGGCGATCCCACTGGCACTGGTGCTGGCGGTGAAAGTATTTGGGGCCAACCTTTTGAAGACGAGTTCTCGAATGTCCTCTTCAACATCAAAGGCGCTTTGTCGATGGCCAATGCTGGTCCGAATACTAACGGTTCCCAGTTCTTTATCGTATCCAATGAACACCTTAACCCGCAAATGGCCGCACAAATGCCCCAAGCTGGTTATCCAGAACCAATCATCGAAGCGTACAAAAATGGCGGCACGCCGTGGTTAGATCATCGCCACACTGTGTTTGGTCAAGTGTTAGCCGGCGAAGATGTCGTTGATACCATCAGCAAGTGCAAAACCTTGCCAGGCGACAAGCCAGCAGAAGACATTTTGATCAATTCCGTCACCATCAGCGAATAATGAACTATCGCATCGGCGATATCATTGAAGGCAAAGTGACCGGGATCCAACCTTATGGGGTGTTTGTACTATTAGATGATCACACTCAAGGGCTCGTGCATATATCAGAATGCCAACATGGCTTTGTGAAGTCGTTGAATAGCCATTTTCATATCGGTCAAACCTTGGCCGTGGTGATTTTGGATATTGATGAGTTTTCAGGCAAGATCTCGCTGTCGTTGCGCGCCTTGATGCCGGCGCCAGAAATGACGACGTTTCGGCGGCGCAAGCATTATTGGACGACTCGCAAAGTGCATACCGGCTTTGCCCCCATCGCCAATCATTTGCAAGATTGGGTCGATGAATATCTTGAACGTTTAGATAAGTAGATCAGCTAAAAGCAGCTGGTCTGCTTTTTTATTAACATTAAATCGGATTTTGAATCTTTTGTTCGGGAAAACCCTGGTTGAATATTCATTCTCTAGGCATTTGTTTCGGCCTTATTCGGACTCACTTATTCATTCAAAAAAAGTCGAGAAAATTGTTGACGAGCCCTAGTAAAAGCTGGTAAGATACTTGTTGTTGTCACGAGGAGCGATTGCTTCTCACCAACAAGCTAACGTTCAGAAGCATGAATAATTATTCATCACTGAAAATTAGTTCTTGACAATCACTTGCCTGCGAGATATACTGATTGAGTTGTCTTATGGCAAAGGTAGTCCTTTGAAAACTGAACAAAGTTTCGTAAATGTGATAGGGCTTTTCTTAATTGAAAAGAATTAAACATG
>CAKRHU010000331.1 GCA_934339215.1 uncultured Lacticaseibacillus sp. | reverse complement strand
CATGTTCGAAATCTTTTGCCGCGATTAACTTGGTATCGACTAACTCGGCGTGAAGCGTCTGCGCGAGTTGTTGGGCGAAGGCTTGCGTGAAGCCAGTTTGTGATTGATACACGATTTTGATCTTGCGCATGGGTCTCACCTCTTATAGACAGCATACCAAATTACCCGCAAGCGGCTCAAACATGGTACACTCGACTTAACGAAAAAGGAGGAAATTGCGATGCAAATCACACGACATGGTCTCCCTCAAGATACAGTGGGCACGCCACCAAGCTTAGGCCACCCATTACCAAAATTCAGTGTGGTCAACGCTGATGGCAAGCAAGTGACAGCAGCCGATTTCACCGGACGCTACAATTTGATTTCAGTAGTCCCAGATATCAACACGCGCGTCTGCTCGATTTCAACCAAACAATTCAACCAAGCGATGGATGAATTCGCTGGCGTTGGCTTCTATACCATTTCCACCAACACTATCGCCCAACAAGCCAATTGGTGTGCGGCTGAAGGCGTGCATCACATTCAATTGCTCAGCGACGATGACGCGAATTTTGGTACGGCGATGGGCCTTTATGTGGCTGACAATCATACCGACGCGCGTTCGGTATGGATCATCGCTCCTGATGGCCACATTGCGTATCGCGAATTGATTTTGGAACAAACGCAAGAACCTGATTATGGCAGTGCGCTGGCGTATTTGGAAGCACACCAACAACATTAAAGTTTATCTTTAGCGGCTCAGGTCATGATGATCTGGGTCGCTTTTTTGCTGGCGAGCGCGTTAAAAAAGGACCTGCCAGTGGCAAGTCTTCAAAGTCTCACTGTTTTTTTGCATCCGCCATTTTCTGTTGCCACTTGGCCCAACTTTGGTCAATTGAGTGACCATCCAAACGGATCACAGTCAACGAACCGTCGTTTGAAGTGGCGGCATCGCTTTGAAAATCGATCATTTCCGCCTCAGTCACCCACAAAACCAGCGGTGTCTGTTGATTCACGTGTTGGCGCAACTTTAACCCAGACTGCATGCTGGTTTGTAATTTTTTCAGTCGTGGTGAATGCGACACGTCATCACTGCCAAGAATTTCAGCAAACGCGAGCATTAAATCGCTAAAATCAAGTTGATCAGCTAAAAAGCGTTTCATGACTTGTTCAAAATCATGACGTTGGTTCGGCTTGCTGTAACGTTTCAACCAATGCCGCAAATTGCCCATCAAACGCTGATCAGCCAACTGCTTTTGGGCAATGATTCGCTGTTGGCCTGTTGTTGGCAGCGTGTGTTGCAGTTGAAATTGACCGGTAATGTTCAGCGCGTCATTGATTTCAATCGGTTGCGCAAAGACATCAACAAAGGGGATCATCGCGATATTTGGATTGTCACGAGGTTCTTGCGTCCAATCAAGGTCTTCTGAATCGATGGCGAGCTTCATCACCCGCACCACGATACTTTTTCCGGCTTTGACCACGCTAACGGCTTCTACGCCTAACACGTGACTCGAAATTTGGCCTTCCATTAGTTTCCTCCTAAATGAAATTCTTTTAATTGATCAAGCTTCCATACTGCCCGATGAAATTCTAGCTGAGTTGCCAGCCAATGTGGATTATAAAATGGCAATCCGAGGGTCACTTGTTGGGCCTTAGAATCCGCCAGTTGTTGATGGATTTGGGTCAAATAATCAGCCTGCTTCATTAAACCAGAATCGTTTGACACCAGCTTCAAGGCTAAATCACGTTCATCACCATACATGAAGTGCGTGACATGACGCACTTCCCGCAATAAATACCCAGTTGGAAAACGCGCCGCCAGTTTCCGATCAAACGCTGCAATCAAACGCCAATTGTGGGTGATCATCTTTTTCACGCGTTGCTGTTGGCGCTTGCCAGCATGGGCAAAAAGTTTCTCCAAGCGTGCAAAAATTGGTTCTAATCCAATCCCCTTTTGCCTATATGCATCGATTGCTTGTTGCAAGCTCGATACTTGATTCGCCCAATTTGGTATTTTAGGATGATGTTCGCCGTCCAACCATGCCTTTAAATTATCACTCACCAGCTGTTGAACTTTAGCTTGCGACTGTTGGACGAATTCGCGATCACGCCAACCCTCAACCAAATAAGCCCTGACCAAGAAGCCATCCATCGCAATTGGTTTGGCATAACCCATTTGACCTGGTGCCCGCAAAAACTCAGCATTAAATTCTGCAAATACCGTTTGTGGTGACCATTCTAAAGGGATGTGTGTGCCGACTCGGACAAAATTCAACGCTCCAACGATCATAACGTTTAGTTCCTGAAACCGACCATCAGGTAAAATAAACCCAAGGCGTTGAACATCGATGATCCGCGCTTGTAGCCAATATCGGCCTCGACTTCTGATTGCCATGTGTTGCCCCCTCCTTTTCGCCACGAGTATGGCGGGCTTTGTTTGATCTGGCAAATTTGACGTACAATTTTGGATGATTTTTGAGGTTGCGGCGCTCAGATCACTTTTTAAATTCAATATTAAAAAGTACTTGACAAACATTTTTGAGAGCGTTATCATTTTCTCGTATACCAGGAGGAAGGGGTGATC
>CAKRHU010000330.1 GCA_934339215.1 uncultured Lacticaseibacillus sp. | reverse complement strand
GTACTGGTGTTTCTGATGCGTCTGGTAAAGTCGTATGGACTGGGACTCAATTAGCCAACTACATCGACAAAGCCCCTAAGGCTGTGCAAGCCTTTATGAGCCAAGATGTTACCGGCGTCATCAACTTGACTTGGTTAGGCGGCCAGGGGATGATCGGTGCCATCGTTGTTGGGTTGTTAGTCGGCTGGACTTACACCGCTATGATGAAGCGCGGCTGGCAGATCAAGTTGCCAGAACAAGTGCCTGCTAACGTTGCTGGCCAGTTCTCCGCAATGATCCCTGCTGGTATTATCTTAACTGTTGCCATGGTGATCTACGGCTTGTTATCCAAGTTCGCTAACACCAACGCCATGCAATTGATCTACACTTGGTTACAAACACCATTACAAGGGGTCTCCGATTCCTTGGGTGGCGCGTTGATTATCGCCTTCATGGTCCCATTCTTCTGGTTCTTCGGGGTCCATGGTGGGATGATCATGGGCGCTGTTACTGGCGGCTTGTTGATTCCTAACACTGCTGATAACGCGGCTTTGACTGCTGCTCACAAGTTGACTTTGGCCAACGGTGCGCACATTGTCACTAACGAATTCTACAACAACTTCATTAACCTGACTGGTTCTGGTATCACCATCGGGCTTGTGATTTTCACCTTGTTCTTTGCTAAGTCTATCCAATTAAAGTCCATTGGTAAAATTGAAGCCGTTCCTGCGATCTTCAACATCAACGAACCATTCCTGTTCGGTTTACCTTTGGTTATGAACCCATGGCTTGCAGTTCCATTCTTCTTGACTCCAGTTATTGTGGCTTTAACCACTTACTTGGTCATCTGGTCTGGCATTGTTCCTCCGTTGAACGGGGTTGCGGCGCCTTGGACCACTCCGCCAATCATCTCTGGTTTCTTAATCGGTGGCTGGAAGATGGCCATCTGGCAAGCAATTGTCTTAGTTGAATCTGCATTGATCTACTTCCCATTTGCTCGCAAGTACGACAACTATCTGCTCTCCGAAGAAAAAGCCAAAGCAGAAGAAGAAGCAAAGGCTTAACATTTCGCTGGTTTAGCGTTATCATATAAATGAAAGCGTATTAAACAAAAATTTGGAGGCAATATTATGGCTGATAAAACGATCATGTTAGCTTGCTCAGCAGGCATGTCCACTAGCCTTTTAGTTTCAAAAATGCAAAAGGCGGCAGAGGCCGCGGGTAAGGATTACAAGATTTTTGCCACCTCTGCCTCTGACATCGACAACCAGTTGGAAAACGGTAGTGTTGACGTCTTAATGCTCGGCCCTCAAGTCGGGTACATGAAAGGCGATGTCAAGAAGAAGACTGACGCCAAAGGCATTCCAATGGACGTCATCAACATGCAAGACTATGGCATGATGAATGGCGAGAAGGTTTTGGCAAGTGCTGAAAAGCTGCTTGGCCTCTAGTCAACTCAATTAAAAGAAGCCTCGGCAAATTTATCGCCAAGGCTTCTTTTTTTATCCCAGTGAGGCTCAAAACGAGCTTAGCCGATCGACGTTGTTTGGAAGCTCACGACGTCCGTCATGGCATCATGACGATTAGACCAATATGATAAATTGTGAACGTATCCGCCGGACTGCAAGATTTGGTGTCTAGACCAACAACACCGCACGTGTGATTGGGCACACGTTGGCACAAAACGGTGACAAAACAGCGCGTCAGATAGCGTATAATGATGGGTAACAAAAGGAGTGGGACACATGGCGACACCTAAATATCAAATGATCGCAGACGAGATCCGGCGACGCATCCATATGAACGTCTATCCAGCAAAATCTTTGATCCCTGATCAAAATACTTTAGCCAAAGAGTTTGGCGTCAGCCGCATGACAATCAAAAAAGCGCTCGATGGCTTAGCCGTTGAAGGTTTAATTTATAAGCAATCAGGCCTTGGCACTTATGTCTTAGGTGACGTATCCGTGCATGCCTCTGACTCACCAGCTGAAGCCTTTGATGGGTTGACCAAACAAGAAGGCGAAGGCCATGTCAGCTCAGAAGTGATCAATTTTGACGTGTCGTTGCCCAACGAGTTGATCCAAAAGAAACTCGATGTGGCCAGCGACGAGCCGGTATATGTGATCGATCGTTTGCGTAAGATCGATGAGGTGCCGCGAGTGTTGGAACATACCATTTTCCCATTGAAGCTAGTGCCAGGCTTAACGCGTGAGATCTTGATGGGGTCGATTTACGACTACATGCATCAAGAACTCAACTTGAAGTTCGGCGGCGCATTACGGCGGATCAATGCCACTTTAGCCGATGACTTTGATGTGGCGCACTTAGATGCCACTACTGGCGAGCCAGTACTAGAAGTGGAGCAAGTGATTTGGTTGACCACCGGCGAAAACATTGAATACTCCACCAGCCGCAACTTAGCCAGCTGGCGTGGGTACACAGTTTTGGATATTAATAACGATTAACGTCAAAAATGAGGTTGGGACACAATTGTCTCGGCCTTATTTTTTACTATTGCTGTCCGGCATCGTAAGTGTTTCAGGCCCGCCATCAGGCGCCAGTGGTTTAACTCCGTTACAGTGATTTGAAA
>CAKRHU010000329.1 GCA_934339215.1 uncultured Lacticaseibacillus sp. | reverse complement strand
CTTTATTCATACATTTGGTGATGCGCATATTTACACCAATCATATCGACCAAATTCATGAACAACTCAGCCGCACGTCACGTCCCGCACCGAAACTCTGGTTGAATCCTGAGATCAAAGATGTCTTTGATTTTGAAATGGATGATATCAAAGTCTTGGACTATGACCCTTATCCGGCCATTAAAGCGCCGGTGGCTGTTTAAAGGAGCTTAACATGATCGCATTTTTATGGGCGGAAGACGCTCAAGGCACCATCGGCAAAAATGGAACGCTACCATGGCATTTGCCAGATGATTTGAAATACTTCAAACAACAAACCTTAGGGACGCTGACGGTGATGGGGCGCAAGACGTATTGGGCTTTGCCAAAGCGACCGCTGCCAGGGCGCACCAATGTGGTGTTGTCCCGCGATCCTGAATGTGTTGCTCCAGGCGCCGTGGTGGTACATTCAGGCGCTGAATTGCGTGACCTCCAGGCACAACATCCCGATATGGATTTGGTGATCACTGGCGGTGCTGGCGTCTTTGAAAGCTTGAAAGCTTGGCCAGATACCTTGTTGGTGACGCGCTTAGCTGGCAAGTTCGATGGAGATGTGACGATGGTGGATCTGCCTTGGTCTGATTATCAATTGGTTTCAACTCGCCAAGTGGAAAATCCAGATCCCGCGTTGACTCATGTGTTTGAGCGTTGGGAGAAACGGTAATTTCAGTAGTCGCAGCTGATATGCTGCGACTATTTTTGTGCAACAAAATAGGCCCAGCCGGGATGGCCGGACCTTGAGATTTTGTTAAACAAATAAGTAAATCGACGCATACATGCAAGCAGAGCCTAACATGACAAACAGATGCCAAATGACGTGGATGTAAGGAATTTGTTTTTGTGAGTAAAGCACTGCGCCTAACGTATAAGCGACCCCGCCTGCGACTAATAACCAAAAGCCGATCGGGCCCAACCCTGCCCACAGCGGCCGAATGCCGATCAAGCACAGCCAACCTAAAATCACGTAAATGCTGGTTTCTAAATATTTCCATTTGCCGATGAAGAAGCATTTATACAAAATGCCAGCTAAACACAAACTCCAAATCGCGATCAACAAGCCGATGCCTAAAGCGCCGCCGATGGTCACGAGGCAATAAGGTAAGTACGATCCGGCAATTAAAATAAAGACGCCAGAGTGGTCGAGGACTTGCAACACATGCCGCGCTTTGGTGAAGTAAAAGCTATGAAAAGCCGTTGACGCTGAATACAATAAAATCAAGGCGACGCCAAAGCCGATGAAAGTCACCAATCGCAGCGGTGAGTGACCGGCACGAAAGGCGAGGACGATGGTCCCGATGATGGCCATGCCTAAGCCGGTGGCAGGGGTGGTGGCGCTTAACGTTTCATTGGTGAAGCGATAATTTGCATTTTGTTTGGTCAATTGCATGGGTGACCTCCATATCTGGTATTGAAGACTAGTTGTCGTTTACGAATTCATTTTAACATGGTAGAATACACTATGCAATGATAACTAGTCTTTGATACCAGATGACAACTACTGACAATCACGCCACTGTTTGTTATACTATAGCGGTGTGAATTAACCTATAAGAAAGTGTGGCCGCGACATGGCAAAGATTAAACTCGTTACTGATTCTTCGATCCAACTGACCCCGGAGGAAGTGGCCCGATACGATATCCGCGTGGTCCCGTTGACCATCATGATCGACTCCACCGTTTATATTGATGGCGAAACCATCACCCGTTCAGAATTTATGGAAAAAATGGCTGAAGCCAAAGCCTTACCTAAAACGTCTCAACCAGCACCTGGCACATTTTTAGATGTCTTCAATGAATTAACTGCAGATGGTAGCCAAGTGCTCTGTGTTAACATGTTGCAAGCCATTTCCGGCACGGTCAACTCCGCGCGCCAAGCCGCAGAATTATCTGATGGCGACGTCACGGTGGTTGATTGCGACTTCACTGATCGCGCCATGGCCTTTCAAGTGATCGAAGCCGCCAAAGCCATTGAAGCAGGGGCGGATATGGATGGCGTCTTAGCGCGCATGACTGAAGTTCGCGAACATACCATTTTACAAATGGGTGTGTCCACGTTAGATAACTTGGTCAAAGGTGGTCGCTTGTCCAAGGCTGCTGGTGTGGTCGGCAGCTTGTTGAACATCAAAGTGGTGTTACAAGTGGCTGACGGCGAACTCAAAGTGATGCAAAAAGGCCGCGGGCTCAAAACCTTGCATCGCTTCGTCGATGGTTTCGTGGAAAAACTTCAAGGTTTAGAAAATCTTAAAGAAGTCGGCATCAGTTTTGCTGGTGGCGAAGCTTATGCTCAAGAAATCGGCAACAAGATCAAAGCCGTCTTGCCAAACTTGCCAGTGCTGGTGCGGCCGACTGATCCGGTGATCGCCACGCATACTGGTGATGGCGCCTTTGCCATCATGTGCTACACCGACTAAATACTGCTGGCAGGAGGCTAACTCCTGCCATTTTTTAGTTGGCCGCTAATGAGGACCGGCAGCGATAATGTTTCATGTCGCCACCAGACGCCTGCGATCTAGCTCCGTTTCGGAACTGAAATCA
>CAKRHU010000328.1 GCA_934339215.1 uncultured Lacticaseibacillus sp. | reverse complement strand
GTCCAGTATGGGTGCGGATGTATCGTAACCATTTGGAACAAGTGTTGATTATTTTGCTGGATAATGCGGTTAAATATTCAACCACGCGCAAAGAAATTCATGTGTCCGCCGCGACCAATCCAGATGGTGCCGCCATTGCGGTGCAAGATTTCGGTGAAGGCTTGTCCAATGAAGATCGTCAGCGCGTGTTCAATCGCTTCTATCGCGTGGACAAAGCGCGTTCACGTGAAAAAGGCGGCAACGGCTTAGGACTTTCGATCGCGCAACAGTTGGTCGAAAGCTATCATGGCGAAATTTCTGTCGACTCTGCTTTAGGGCATGGTTCTAGCTTCCGCATTGATTTGCCGACGATTATGCCGGATGACGCGGCACATTTGCAAAGTTTGGCTGATGCCCAAGCGCCGGAAAATCCATTTAAAGATAGTCAATTATAAGTCAAAACCTCAACTCCAATATGAGTTGAGGCTTTTTCTGTATTCGTTTTCTGCAATTTTATGACCCATCAATCCCGATAACATGGGCTTTTATCCCGTGCAATGTTGCAAAATCGTCACTTTTTGTTGACATTTTCTTAAAAAAGTCGCATATTTAATTTTATGTTCATGGCATATACAATATACCGTATGAACACGATACCCCATGAAGGGAATCGACAAACAAAAAGGAGTTGACAAGCAAGTGATCAAGCGCGAATTAAAGACGATCATGGCGCACAAAGGGTTAATGTGGGCGATGATTGCGGTAATCTTGATTCCATTTTTCTACTCGTTTTGCTTCCTGACTAGTGCCTGGGATCCATACGGCAATACGGGTAAGATTCCAGTGGCAGTCGTCAATCTGGATCAGCCTGCGACGCTTTCAGGCAAAAAGATCCAAGCTGGGGCAGACACAGTGGCGCAACTACATGACGATTCACAATTAGAATGGCATTTCGTCAGCGCCGCACAAGCCGCCAAAGGGCTTAAAGACAACAAATACTATACGGTCGTGACGATTCCCAAGGATTTCTCCAAGGACGCAGCCACAGTGTTAGATGCTCATCCTCAACAGATGAAACTCACATATGAAACGAATGGTTCTTTAAACTATGTTTCTGAAATCATCAGCCAAGTTGGCGTTGATCGGTTGAATAGCAAGATCAAAGAAAAGCTGACCACGGCTTTTACAACTGAACTATTCAGTCAAATCAACACGATTGGTAAAGGTATGAAAACTGCCGCGACCGGTGCGAAGAAGCTAGATGCTGGGATCTTGAAATATACCGATGGGGTCAACCAAGTGAATACTGGCTTGACCACGTTGAACGATTCAGTGCCGGCATTATCCAGCGGCGTGCAACAACTTGCTGATGGTGGGACGAAGCTGAATACGGGCTTAGGCCAATCACAAGCAAAAGTGCCGACGTTAACTTCCGGCGTCTCGAAGTTAGCCAATGGCGGAGCTCAGTTGAATGCGGGTTTGGGCCAGTTGTATGCACAAGTGCCAACGCTTTCTAATGGCGTCACCCAATTAAGTGATGGCGGTAGTCAGTTGCAAGATGGTTTATCGACCTTGAATTCAGGTGTGATCAAATACACCGATGGCACCGATCAGATGGCCAGCGGCATTAGCATTTTATATGGCAAGACGATTGCAAACAAGAATAAAAATTTGATTCAACTAGCAGACGGTTTGAAGACACTCAATGGCAATGTTCCAGATTTGTCTAGTGGGGTCAACCAATTAGATACTGGTATTAACCAAATTTATGCCAAAGTGGTTAAAACGAGTGAGCCAAATGCGACCACGATGGCTTCTGGCATCAAGCAACTGTATGATGGTATTGAGTCGTTGAAGTATTATACGTTGACGGTACGGGACAATAATCCAGATCTTCCAGATGGTATCGCACAGATGAATACCAAAATGGCGAAATTGCTGAAGACAGTTCAAAACCAAAATTTGCTGATCAGTGCGGCGTTTTACACCTTTGATATTGGTTTGGACCCATCTCCGTTTGGCGTGAGCGCCGAGCAGTTGGGTTTACCAGCAGGATCCAAAGCCTATCCGCTGTATCATTACGAAAAAGCGACCACGGCAGCTAAAACAGCGGCCAACAGTGATTTGACCGCGCTGGAAACAACCATCAGTCAAACCACAGATCCTACGCAAAAAGCAGCCTTGCAAGCAGCTTTGACGAAGTTTAAAACCTCATACACAGCAGAACGAACCGCTAGTACCACCCAATATGGCACGGCCAAAGGTTATCTGAATTATGTGAAGTCTTCCTTGAACAACAAAACGTTTGATTCACAAGGGGATCCAACTGGTCTGATTGCTGCGATTAAAGCTTTCAGTACCAGTTTGCAGCAAATGGACAACGAAATGAGCCACCCAGAAGTCAGTGGGCACGCTGCTTACCGAGATGCAGTCACCCAGTTGGATACGGGTCTTAAACAACTGAATGACGCCGTCAACGTTGACAAAACACCGGCGACGGCAGAAAACATGAGCTTAAACCAAGCCTTAACGCAAATGAAGGCTGGCTTGGATGAACTTAAGAGTAAAGTGCCAACATTGTCTTCTGGCGTTTCTGACTTATACGAAGGCTCCAAGAGTA
>CAKRHU010000327.1 GCA_934339215.1 uncultured Lacticaseibacillus sp. | reverse complement strand
ATCAATGCGCGGGTGCTGGTGGTGCCTTCATCAATGGCGAGGATATATGCTTCAGCCATAATTGCCTCCTTGAGGGGTTGTTTTTGTCGTTGTTTGAAATTATGCATAGCGCTTACATCATCATGATACCGCGATGACATGCCGACGTCTAATAATATGCCCTAAAGGGTGAGGCTGAGTCGGCCTTTCGACGGATGCGTTTGCAATGAAATCTTGGTAGTCTAATAGGCATAGGGGGTGGGCAGATGAAAGCTTGGCAAAAACGCGTTTTATCTATTGTAATGGTCGTCGCTTTAGCGTTATGTGCGACGCCTTGGTTAACCCGCAATCAAACCACTACTGCCGCCCAGGTCTTAGATAGGGTCAATCCAGTCGTCCAAGAAGAAACCGTGTATGTCTCCACCAAAAGTTCTGCCGTACAATGGCATGCGAACAATCATGGTGGGTTGGACTATCGCTATGAAGTCCAAAGCTACACGGCTGATGGGATCCCTCGTAAACTTGAACTCGATGCCAGTGATCGGCCGCTAGATGCCAATGCGTATCTGGCAGTTGTCACCAAAGGCCAAACTGTGTTGCGTTGGCATGAAGTCCTCCGAAGCCAAGTGCCGACTAACGCGTTGAAACATCTCATGCATTAACGGTTGTTGCATTGGTTTGCAGCGAACGCAAAATAACCCGTCAAAGCTGGCGGGTTATTTATTTTGACAAAACTGCGGCACTTTGAAGATGGGATCATCATGGCTTGGCGCAATTGTCGCTCAAGCTTAAAAAAGCAGCCGGACTCAGCCAACTGCTCGCATTTTATATTTAGTGTTAATAGATGAAGTCCAAGATGATCCAGCCCATCACGCCTAAAATGGCGAGGCCTAAGAAATTCAACGCGGAAAAGCCGATGAAGAACTTCCCGGAATCTTTGTTGCCGAATTCGGTGTATTGCTTGAAGACAAGCAAGTTACACATCGAGCCGACCACTGTGCCTAAGCCCCCAATGTTGGAGCCTAAGAACAGCGCTTCTTGGAAGTTGGTGAACTTGGCGATCAACACGGTTGATGGCACGTTGGAAATGATTTGACTGGAAAACATCGACGTTAAGAACACGCTATGTTCAGTGGCCATCAAGCCGCCGATCAACGCCACCACCCAAGGCAGTTGGCGCAATACCGACACGATCACGAAGAACCCGCCGAAGGTTAAGACGACAGCGTAGTCAACATCGCCCATGATCTTAGGATTGAATGCTAATGCCAACGCAATCGCGGCAACAGCGCCGACCCAGCTTGGGATCATTTCTAAGACGCCACCGAAAATGATCAGTGCCACAACGACGGTGATGATCGTGGGACGGGTTTGCACATGAATATCTTCAGCCGGCACACTTGGTAGTGGGGTCGACTTGATAAACAAGGTAAACAAGGTGATCAACAAGAGACTTGCGATCAATAATGGAATCGACCAAGTGAAGAACTTTCCGACATGAATGCCGTAATGATTCATCAAAAAGATGTTATGAGTGTTACCAAATGGCGTAAATGCAGAACCGAAGTTGGCTGCCATCCCAATCAAAGTGACCGGCAATATCTCAGGCAACTCAAACTTTTTCGCGATTCGCAAATACAGCGGCACCAGCGTCAACACTGTGACATCATTGGTCAAAAACATTCCGGCGACGATAGCCAACAGCACAAACAGCCAAGTAAGCTGGCGGTTGGTGGTCGCCCGAGCGGTCAAACGATAAGCGAAATAATCCAAAATATGTAGATACTCGAAGATCTGGATGACAGTCATCATCCCGAGAATCGAGAATAAGGTGGAAAAGTTGATATCCGCTAACTTTGGCCTGGCGAAGAACAGACTGAGCACCACTAAGGCTGCGGTGATTTGTAACACCCGGTCCTTGGCGATGTTTTTAATTACGGTCATGAATTAACCCTCTCCAAAAAATGACTCAACATTCCTATTTTGCGCTAAAACCCGAACGGTGACAACAGTCGTTGTGTAAAAACCATGTAAACATATTCCTTGTCATGTTTACAATTGGAATTTTGGTATACTAAAAGCGATAGGAGCGTGGTTTTTTGAATATCAAAATTCTTGCAGTGGGCAAGCTCAAAGAGAAATATTTTAAAGATGGCATCGCCGAATATAAAAAACGCATGAGTAAATTCGCCAAAGTCGAGCTCATCGAAGTTCCAGACGAAAAAGCGCCAGAATCTTTATCCGAAGCAGAAATGCAACAAGTCAAAGACGCAGAAGGCGAGCGCTTGTTGAGTAAAATCAAAGACCGCGACTGGGTGATTGCCTTGGCCATCGAAGGCAAACAGCGCTCTTCGGAAGACTTCGCCAAAGAAATCGACCAATTGGCTACTTATGGGCATTCGGACATCGACTTTGTGATCGGTGGCTCACTTGGATTATCTAAAGCCGTGATGAAGCGGGCGGATAATACTTTGTCCTTTGGGAAGTTGACCATGCCACACCAATTGATGCGCTTGGTGTTGATCGAGCAAGTTTATCGGGCGTTTATGATCAATATTGGGAGTCCGTACCATAAGTGAGGCGGTTAATTAGCCTTAGTGTAGCGGCGTTTTAGAGATATTTTAACAACCTCTTCAGG
>CAKRHU010000326.1 GCA_934339215.1 uncultured Lacticaseibacillus sp. | reverse complement strand
CCGGCAAACAAGGTTTTGTCAGCAGGAAAACCGTATTCGCTCAAGCTTTGTAAGTTCGCATCGCGGCCTTCATTGAAATCTAAGCCTAACCCGTCAAAATCCAAGGCCAACAACGTGGTATAGGAATCGCGCACATCACCAAAATAAGTTTGGGCCAGGACTTTCAAGTCACCTTTAGCGGCCAAAATTGGTTGATATAACTGCTTGAACAAGGCAAGATCTTCAGCGCTTTGATCGTAAACCAAAGCCGGTTCATCGATTTGGAGCCATTCAGCGCCAAGATCAGCTAACTTGTTTAAGATCTCGGTGTAAGCTTTGATCAAGTCATTAACAAAGTCTGCAGGCTTTTTACCATTTAAGAAGCGGCTCAAGCGCAACAAGGTGTAGGGACCAACCAAAGTCGGACGCGCGTTGATCCCTTGCGCTTTGGCTTCTTTGAATTGATCAAACAATTGCCAGTCGCCGACTTTGATTTGGGTGTCGGCGTCAAATTCAGGCGTTAAATAATGGTAATTGGTGTTGAACCATTTTTTCATCGGTAAGGCTTTGACGTCGCCAGTTTCACCTTGATAACCGCGGGCCAAGGCAAAATATTCGTCTAAGTCATTCAAGCCCAGATCTCGGTAGCGCTTGGGTACGATGTTGAGCAACTTGGCAGAGTCTAATGTGGTATCAAAGAACGAAAAATCGCCAGTTGGAATCTGGTCGATACCGGCTTGTTGGATGGTGTGCCAGTTTTTAGCGCGGAGTTGTTGCGCTGTGGTTTGCAATTCCGCTTGAGTGATTTGATGCTTGAAATATTTTTGGGTGGCAAATTTTAATTCACGATGTTCCCCGATACGTGGATACCCGACAATGGTTTTAGTCATGTTGAAACTCCTCCTATTAATCACTGGTTACGTCGTGATTTTTGAAACAACGGTGATACACCTAGCTACCTAAGTACGCTTCAAAAATCACTGGAAATAAAAAAGCGCCGTACTCGACGCCTAAAACAGACGTCAAGGACAGCGATGCTGTGGTACCACCTTGAGACGTGTCGCGCTCACACCCGACACCTCATGAAGTCCGATCAGACTCCGGCGCGATAATGGGCGCACCCATGACACTTTCACCAAGGCTCAAATGTCGCGAACCACAAAGACCATCTTCGCCGCTGTGTGTTTGCCGCCTTACACCAAATGGCGGCTCTCTGTTGAAACACACGAATCGGTTACTCATCTTCTCATCGCTTCTTTATGTTGAACTCATCATAACCACATCGGCATAACGTGTCAACGAATTAGGCATCGTCTTTTCCTATCATGGCATATAGTCAAAAACTATAACGCAACACCACGATTTCACTTTGAAAAGTTTAAGCTTGCGTTGCGTGTGATTTTCATGCCGACGCTTGCTGTAAAATAAGGTATCAATGGTTTATTTTGGAGGTGGACACATGCAGCGACGACTTATTTTCATTCTCGGTTTTGCGTTGATCGCGATCGGATTTTCACCACAACAGCTCACGCAAGCCAGCACGATCAGACAACCTGTGACGGTCTATGTGCATGGTCATCACGGCAACGTCCGCTCAATGCGCCCTTTGATGTTAGCCGCCCAACGCGATGCCAATGCGACCCCAGCTTTAATTGCGACAGTGAAACCTGATGGCGAAGTGTCTTTTATGGGACGAATGACCTCGCAAATGCATCACCCGATGGTCCAGGTGGTGTTTGAAGACACGCGCACGGTAGACTTTCATCGGCTACGCCTGTATGTCCACAATGTGATGTTAGGGCTGAAAGATCGTTATCACGTCCAATCGGTGAACTTCGTCGCTCATTCGTTGGGCAACACCGCAGTTGAATGGTATTTGCTCCGCTTTGGCAAAGATCCCAAGCTACCGCGCGTCTTAAAATGGGCCGCCATCGCTGGGCCCTTCGACAGCATCCCCCGCATGCACATGCAGCCGCGGCACAATCATTTGGACCCCGATGGTCAACCACATTTAATGGCGCCGGATTATCGCATGGCTTATTTTAAACGCGACCGCTTCCCGCGCTTGGCCGTGTTAAATCTTTATGGTGACTTAATGGATGGCTCGCATTCTGATGGGAAAATTTTGAACGCTTCCAGTCGCGCCCTGGGCTATTTGCTTGAAGGACGGACGACAAGTTACCAAGAATTGCGCTTCACCGGGCCCGACGCTCAACATACCAAGCTGCGAGACAATCCCCGCGTTGCCTCTGCAGTGAATAATTTCTTATGGCCATAATCAAAAAGCCGCCACGCAATGAGGAAAATTGCGTGGCGGTTATTTTGATTTCAGCACAAAGGCACAACAAACCCACGAAACAGTTGCCTATTTCGTGGATCTGTGGCTTTAACGCCGATTTGATTACGTTCGTGCGGTTCTCTAACAACTCAAGGACGTTGCTGCGGGCCTTGGGATCTTAACCCTCAACCGCGTTAGGCGCTAATCAGCTTTGCACTGCCTTTCGCACACAGACGTCGCCTTGCAACCCATGTTACCATGAGGTCACTACTCCCGGCTGTAACTGTGATTGAGTCCACCAAAGGGGACCCTTCTTTGCCGGCATTTTGGAACAGGAGATCCAATAGCACTCGACAGTAAAGC
>CAKRHU010000325.1 GCA_934339215.1 uncultured Lacticaseibacillus sp. | reverse complement strand
ATCAACCGTATTAACTACACCTTGGTTGGGGTTTCCATGCTTGGAAACGGGATTATCAGGCTTGGATTCATCTTGGATTAAGCTGTACTCGGCGAGAATTGAGCTATCCTTCTTTTGAGATGCGGCAGACTTGTATGTCTTTTGGATACTCTCACTATTCAATATGCTATGCCCAGAAAACATTCCGAGATCGTAGTAACTCACCTGAGTAGCCTTGTCGATCACCGCGTCAACGTACGATTCTTTGACCCCAACATCGTCGGCAATCAAAAACCTTGCGTCTTCGTCGTATCTCACGAAGTAACCCTGTTCACCGTAAATATAGCCGTCTATACAATCCAATACCGCCGCAGCGGCTGGACCTTGGGCGCGCATTATCTTGCGCACCGGTAGCTGTCGAATCCAATCAACATCACGCGGGTGATAATCTAAGCCTTTCTTAATGGGCCGAGCCACTTTTACACCTCCTGCATCGTGAATGGATCACGTTCTAAGAGGGTTTGAGTAGTCTTGCAGTAATCACACTGTTCACAGCGAACGGGCTTAATCTCGCCACGTTTCACCGCCTCTACATGAGGTTGAATCAATTTGATAGTTGATAGCTGTTCATCTAACTCGTCTTGGTACTTGTCTAGTCGAAAATATCCTTTAGCGGGCACTTTCTCTTTTGTTACCCCAAAGATGATCGGGGCGGCACGGCTACCGTAATTCTGCCGAACCAATTCTTGATAGACCGCCATTTGTAAAAAGTAGCGGTAATTTTGTATGAAGTGTTCACGCTGTGAATCTTTTTCGTTCCACACGGTTGCGAAGTCCCGTGTGGTCTTAACATCACAGAAATAACGCTTGTTAGGTGGTAAGCAATCAAGTTTCCCCATCCAAGGGATACCGTCAATCGCGCCGGTCAAAATCGCTTCACGCTCACCTGTGTAGTAGCGGTGGAATAGTGGCTGACTATCGAGTGCCGCGATCATCTTGTTGGCGACTTGGTATTGCGATTTAAGCTCGCCTTTAGTTGGACCACGGCTTGAAAAAATCTGGGGGTGATCCTCGATGAAATGCTTATGGCTTTCTGGCGATTCAAAATAGCTATGAACGTAGTTGCCGACTAGTAAAGGCGTGTCGTCCTCATCTGGAACCCACGTGCCGTTTAGCTCGGCAACCGCCTCAGCTTCACAACTCATAAACTTCTTGAACCACGTTGCTGACTGGTAAGCCACATTCGCTTCATGCGAGTAATAGTTATTCGGCGTTAGCTTCATCAACGTGCTGGTTGAAGTCGTCGATGAGCGCTTGGTTGTTTGTGTCAGGTTCGCCATTGTCTGTCACCTCTTCATTTCCTTGCATAAGATCGTCGTCGGTTGGGGTAACGTCCCGAACTTCATCAGAACCGGACACAACACTTGGCGCGGTTTCTTCGTCGCTTTGAATCGCGGCTTGCATGTCTACGGTCATCGGCCCCCATTTGGTGAGTAAAGACTTGATAACCGTTTTGAGCGCCATAGCCTCGTAGTTAGACGCCCAAACCCCTTTAGGAGTTGTGGAACCTTTGCCACCCATTTGGCTGAATTTCTTACGGTGGTTGTCCACCTGTTGATAAGACCAGTACACCATCTTGCGAAAACCGTTAGTCAATTGAAAGGTTGCCGCATATCCAATGGGCTTTTCGTTTGGTTCGCGATCATGGAAGTTAGGTGTGTAGTCCAATTCTTCGGTCAACGGATTCCAGCCACCGAACTCGTCTTCGTACACCGGCAAAGCGTTGAGCATCGAATACCGCCCGGAACGCTGCGCCAGTTGGATGTAGCCCTTGTAGCCGATTTGAGGCTGCGCCACCCCTTTGAACGGTACGATGTACGCGAAGCCCAAGCTGGGGTTAATCGGTAAATCAAGTGTGGCGGCAACCATTGCCGAATTGATAACGCTGAGTTGATCCACGCCTTGAAGCTGTGGGTTCGTTGATACGGCAGAAGTCAGTGATGAAAGGAATTGTGGTGCGCGCTTATCAAGCACCGCCTCAAACTTCTTTTTGATGCTTTCACTTTCGACCAAACGTTTGACTGGCGTGCGTGCTAAATCATTTACCATTAGAAATCCTCCCCGGCCTTGCCGTATTCCGCTTCGTAGTAGTTTTCAAACAATTGCTCGATTTGGATGGTGTCATAACCAAGCCGACTGATGACAAAGTCAACGGATTTTTCGCCAAGCCGTTCAGTGATCCACGCACCAAGGCTCCCAAACTTATCAACCAAGAAGTCGAAATATTCGGCCTCATCTCCTGCCTTAAACAGCCCGATTTCGGTAGCGGTCAATGTGGCCACAAATCCTGAAACTTCTTCGCCAAGATCATCGGTGATCCATTTGTCAACACCACCAAGCTTCCGGATACGAAATGCGATGTAATCAGACATTTCGTCTGTGTCTGGGCGGACCAGATCACCAGTGGACAAAGACATCACGTCCTCGCCTTGGAGCAAGCTATCACCGCGCCAGTTAGTTGCGACAGCTTCATCACTACGACTTGAAATTGGTGTATTCATATAAATCATTTCGTTTCCACCTTTCGGATTCCCAACCGATTTGATACAATGGATGGGTAAATTTGATTTGACGTGAAGTTTTCA
>CAKRHU010000324.1 GCA_934339215.1 uncultured Lacticaseibacillus sp. | reverse complement strand
ACATCGGGTCACTACGCCGATGCGGTGTCAGAATTTGAACTTTACTCTTCGATAACAGTATAACAGGGGAACTTTATCTTGACTAGCGATTGCATCGCTTGCATTAATCACAGCGGCACATGACTAGTTTATGCAGTCGTCATCCGTCGATGATGCCAAAAGGCGACGCCACCAGCAATCACAGCGATCACAAATTGAACCATCAACGTGTGATTATCCCAATAACCATGCTCGGTGAAGAACATCACCCCACTGGCGATCAGGATTACAGCAACGACTGTCGTTGGGATCAAAGCCTTGTGCAACCGTAGCCAGCCGGGATAATCCAAGGACAACTGTTGATAAACCCAATTGCCGCTTAGTAACGCCCAGATGGTGAGTACTGCGGCACCGATCACGATCGCCCAATAACCGCCTAAAGGCATGTCTAATTGGAAACTACTTTTGATCCAGTGAAAGTTAACGGCCAAGCTGGATAGATTTTGTACCCCGAGATAACCTAGGATCATGCTGACGACACTGGTCACGCCGACTGCTACAGGATTGGCGATCACTAGTCCGATCAGTTGTCCTAGTAAGATCCCCATCACAGTCAACAACCAGTTATAACCAAAAATCGCCAACGCCATTGATCCTGACAAATTCACGAACTCGCTAGGGATTTTGGCAAACAACCAGGCCCAGTAGCCGCCAAAGCAGATCACAGTCGCCAAGGTTGCTAAGCCGATCAATCCGCCTGTTCGCCACCAATAGTATTTTTGTCGTTTGACGCCTAAACCGAAGATAAAGCGATCAAATTGACTCAGATGATCCCATGCAGCCGCAAATGCCCCAATCAATAACGCCGCAACGATGATCACGACATTGACTGTTTGCCCAGTTGAATTAGCTGGCAAGATATAGGAACTCGCTTCTTTTTTCGACATCCCCATATAATCGGCAGATTCTTGGGCATTATTGTAAAGCCGCAACGTATCAAGTTGCCAAGCCTTGAAACCTTTGATCGGTTCGTCGTAGTCCTTAGGATGTTTGAGGTAATCATCATGCTGGAATTTCCATTCCCAACGTGAGGCATACCCATGTGCTTGGATGCCATTTTGATAACTTGAGATTTGACCGCTTGCCAGCAAGCCCATCCAAGCGGCACTGGCAATCAGCGCCAACACGATCAATCCGCGATAACGCCGCCACCATAGTTGTTTGATGTTCACCATGATTTAGTCCTCCTTTAACTCGCTGATAAACAGATCGGCTAACTGCAATGGCAAAGCTTCATTCAACACTGGTTTCACCGCTTCAACTTCAGATTTGACCGTGTCGTTGTAATCTTCAAACAACACGATCGCCACGCGCCCTTGAATCGACAAAACGTGCCCATTGGCTTTGATCACATCTGGAATGGTTTTACCCGAAAATACCATCTGCCGCTTGGAAGCAAGCTTGCGCAAGTCTTCTAAGCGAATGTCTTTGATCAAGGTTTCGTGTTTGAGCATCAACACCCGATCGGCTAACCCATCCAGTTCCCGCAGATCATGAGACGCGATCAACACGCCACGCTTGCCATCAGCGACTAAATCGATCACCAAGTCGACGATTTGTTGGCGCACGATCACATCTAAGCCATCAAACGGTTCATCAAATAAAATAAATTCCGCATTGCTAGCGATCGCCAAGGCCACCCGCACCAAAGCTTGATAACCTTTGGACAATTGGCCATAGCGTTGATCCTTCAAATTGAAGCGCGCTAGCAACTTCGTATAAGCTGCCATGTCAAAGTTGGGATAACCTGCTTGAAAAGCTTGCCCGACTTTGGTCAAGCGCCAACGTTTAAAGAAAATGCCTTCTGCATCTAAATAGAAAAGATCTGACCGGCGTGCTGGCACCCTTGCGAGGTCGGCATCATTCACCAGAATTTTACCCGCGTCTGGATGGTATTGATCCACTAAAGTGCGCATCATGGTGGTTTTACCCACACCATTGCGCCCGACTAACCCAACAATTTCACCTGGGACTAACGTGAAGCTGATATCAGCCAAAACTGGCTTTTTGAAAATCGTTTTGTCCAGGTGTTCGACTACAACAGTCATGAAATCCCTCCTTTGGCAGCGTCTTGCAACCATTCTTCAAGTTCTGTTAGCGGTACCCCTACCGTTAACGCCGACACGACGACCGCTTGAAACCGCGCTTGCAAGGTGCCAAGCGTTTTATCATCGGTGCCAGGCTTAGGTTCAGCCACAAAACTACCAAGTCCTGGTTTGACCTCAACAACTTGTTGGGCTTCTAAAGCTTTATAAGCTTTGGCCACTGTGTTGGGGTTGAGCTGCATTTGCTTGGCCATGTCGCGCACTGACGGGAGCTTGTCGCCCACGGCTAACGCGCCATTGAGGATCTGCGATTTGATTTCCAGCACTAAGCGTTCATAATAAGCCAAATGACTGAATCTCGGATCATCCATGCGCTGAGCCTCCTTATTTTGTATTACGTGTACTAGTATACACAGTACACTAAAAAGTGCAAGCCTTACTGATGATGTCCGGCATCGTAAGCGTGGTTTTCATCTTCCAGTTAGCTATACCAATCTGCCTTTGGCCGAAAACATGTGAGCGAAAGCGTTTGGCGACACTACGGAAAAC
>CAKRHU010000323.1 GCA_934339215.1 uncultured Lacticaseibacillus sp. | reverse complement strand
AACTTGAGTGGCTTGATCATGCCAAGTATTTTGTGGTTGTAAGTCACTGTCAAAATAATGTGCTGGCAGTGGGGTGTTGGGATCTTTGTGTAAGTCGCGATAATATTCAGCACGCAGCGTCCCGGTTTGATATTCCAAGTGTCCTGCCAAATACCACGAATTACTGGCGGCATCAGAGATCAATGTGGCGCCTAATTCAAGCGATCCAGCAAGCACAACGCCTCGTTGGACGGATTCTAGCGGGATCGTGAAGTAACGCGAGTGCGGCATGGTCAGCCCATTTGTGGTATAAATGCCAGAGATTTTTTTTGCCAAGTGTTTCCCATGAAACACGGAATCGATTTCACCGGCGGCATAAGCGCCCCAGCAAATAAATAACCCGCCTTTGGTATGGGCTTTGCGCCAAGTCAAGATCTGACGAAATTCCGGCCAAAAATCAACTTGCGTAAATGCCAGTTGATCTAGTGGCGCGCCGGTGACAATCAAACCATCGAAGTATTGGGCTTCCACTTGATCAAAGGTGGCATAAGCTTGGCGGATCTGCGCGGCGTTTTTGTTGATGTGATGGGTGCTTGGTAAGCAAAAGGTCAAGGCGACATCTTGCTGACCTTGAGCAAAGACATCCGCGATTTGGCGCTCAGTAACGGCGCGATTCGGCATTAAATTCAGCACCAATAAGTGTAAGGCATCAGTGCTTGGAACCAGTGCGTTTTGCGTTAAGCCGGTTAAAGTCGAAACAGTTGCCATGTGCAGATCCTCCTTATTGAAATAAAAAAAGCGTCCCGTGATCAATTTGATCACGGGACGCTTTTGCGTGGTACCACCCGAATTTTGTTTATTGTTACCAATAAACACTTATGCGTACGGCGCCAAAGCGCGATACGGTAACGCAATAACGGGCGTACCCGGTTGTCGCTTGCAAAGGCTCACGACAACAATACTCAGAGACCATTTTCGAAGTCTGGTTTCACCGATTTACACCAACCATCGGCTCTCTTTGGAAACTGTAACTTTTACTTATCTCGTCAACGTGTTTTGATTATTGTCAGCTTACGGCAAATTCTCATCGAGGTCAAGCACTTTTGCCATTTTTCCCACAGAATCCGATGACGGCGGGCTTGGTTGCAATTTGTAAGCGGATCAGTCAATTTGTAACAAAAATATTTCAGCCTGCTTGTGTAACAGCGAGGTAACAATGTGACGATTTCGGCGGAATTTGACATCTTGCTGGTATTAAGGTGACATACCCATTGCCTATACTGCTTGGAGTTAAGGGGAACGGAACACAAATTTTAGGAGTGAAGCTTATTTTAAGTCAACGACTACATGTCATGGCAGCAGTTGCTGTTACAGTTTTAGGTAGCATCTTTGCCATCAATACCGCCACCAAGTCGGTCGAAGCAATCGACACCAATACCAGTGCCCAACATCAGGCACAATCCAATGACAGTGAAGCCACAGCCAAAGATTCTGCTAAAGCTGTGGTCAAAACGAACTCGGTTTTACATCCAGCTAAAAAAATTGTCATTAAACCTGGCCGCAACTTGATCGCCGAAGCCAACGAGCGTGCTGCCGCTAAAAAAGCAGCCGAAGCTAAGGCTGCAGCGTTAAAAGCAGCTCAAGAAGCTGCCGCTCGCAAGGCCGCGCAAGAAAAGGCAGCCCAAGAAGCCGCTGCGCAAAAGGCTGCTGCAGCGCAACAAGCAGCCGCTCAGCAACAAGCTGCTAGCCAAAGTGCAACGACGACCACTGCATCGACAACTAGCACCACCACAACCACCAATAAAGGGACGTTCAAATTAAGTTTCTACGATCCTGCTGTCATGGGTTCTAACCTGGGCTACAGTGGTGTTGCCGCTAACTTGTCCACGTTCCCACGTGGCACTAAGTTAAAGATCACTTTATCTGATGGCACGGTATGGTATCGCACGGTTAATGATACTGGATCGTTTGCCGCTGGCAACCCGAACCAATTGGACGTGGCCATGCCAAGTTCTCAGATCCCATCTGCTGGGATTTTATACGCCACTGTTGAAGTGGTCGGCTAAAAATCAATCAATGAATGACCAAGACCCAACCGTCTTGGTTATTTTTTTTTGATGTCCGGCCTCGTAAGTGTATTTTTAATCTTTTAGTTAGCTATACCAATGCCTTGCGGCCGAAAATATGTGAGCGAAAGCGTTTGGCGCCACTGCGGAAAACTGGACAAGTTGCCGGTGCGGCCGGCGCCAGCTCTCAAACAAAGACCGTTTGAGGAGCTTTTGCCTAGAATTTGAACCGAAGAAAACCACTTCGTTTCAAATTCTGCCGGTGAAATCTGCGCGAACCGCCATAAACCGGCGTTTCACTTGATTTCACTCCCACAGGCAATTGTCCAATTTTCCTCCGTTCTGCTAAGGCACTTCCGCTCACATATTTTCTAGTTGGTATCACTAACTTACAGATTGAAATGTCTCACCACAGCGCTGTCAGCTCGTGTAATCGCAGATACACGTTGGCATCACACGTTTCGTAGCCATCAGGTGTCAGTGGTCTAACGTAGTGGAAGTGATTTGAAATTGGGACGGAAGCTGGTCACCGGTACGTGGTGAGAGTGCTGTTGGTGGTTTACCACCTACAGCACTCCGCAGTCGGAGATCCGGCGAGTGGGGA
>CAKRHU010000322.1 GCA_934339215.1 uncultured Lacticaseibacillus sp. | reverse complement strand
TGCACCCATAGCGCAATTGGATAGAGTGTCTGACTACGAATCAGAAGGTTGTAGGTTCGACTCCTACTGGGTGCATTTTTTGCGTTTAGCAAAGAATTTTGAACAAGTATGCGGAAGTAGTTCAGTGGTAGAACATCACCTTGCCATGGTGGGGGTCGCGAGTTCGAATCTCGTCTTCCGCTTCATCGGGAAGTAGCTCAGCTTGGTAGAGCGCTGCGTTCGGGACGCAGAGGTCGTGGGTTCGAATCCCGTTTTCCCGATATTGAGGTCATTGTCTGAGGACAGTGGCTTTTTTATTATATTTGCGTATAATTAAAGTCAACATTAGTCAAACTAGACCAATGCCTAAAGAAAGGTGGGACGTGATGGCAAGCCAAAATGTGACGGACATCATCGAACGCTACTTAAAAGCGTTGCTGGATGCTGAAGAAGAAGTCGAGATCAGACGAGCCCAAGTGGCGCAACGCTTTGATTGCGTCCCTTCACAGATCAATTATGTGATCAAGACGCGTTTCACCCCAGAACGTGGATATGTGGTCGAGTCTAAGCGCGGCGGTGGCGGCTATATTCGCATCGTCAAAGTCAAAATGCGCACTGATTGTGATTTGGTCACGTGGATGATCGAACAATTACCCAGCCAAATTGGGGTGCAAGATGCCCGTTTAATGATTCAAAAGTTGTATGATGAAGGCATCGTTGAACAACAAGCTGGCAACATGATGCTCAATGTGTTGAGCCATCAAGCCTTAAATGTCGCCGACGCGGATACTGAAGGGCGTCTGCGCGCACGGCTGTTGTTGTCATTCTTGCGCAGTTTACAATATGAACGCACACACTGATCGAAAAGAGGAATGAGTGTATGGATAATCTGTTTACGCCGTCAGCAAAAAACGTTTTAATGATCGCCCAAGAACAAGCTAAATATTTCCACCATCACGCAGTTGGGACTGAACATCTGTTGATGGCTTTGGTGATCGAGCAAGATGGGATCGCCGGTAAAACCTTGCGCCAGTTGTCGGTCAGCCAAGAAGATGTGCATGACGAAATCGAACGCTTCACCGGCTATGGCACCGTTGATGCGCAAAATCAAAGTGCCGACACTTATTTACCTTACTCACCTAAAGGTAAAGAGATCTTAAGCTTTGCAGGGGACGAAGCCAAACGCTTAGGCGCTTTGAAAATCGGTACGGAACACATTTTGCTCGGGTTGTTGCGCGAAGATGATATCTTAGCGGCTCGCATCCTGCAAAACTTGGACCTGTCCTTATCTAAGACCCGCCAAATGGTCTTAAAGAAAATGGGCATTTCAGAAGCGGCTGCCAAGCCCCGCCAAGCTGCGCGCCAAACCAAGCGGCCTGCATCACAAGGCACGCCAACGCTTGATGGCCTCGCCCGCGATTTGACTCAACTCGCCCGCGAAAACAAAATGGATCCAGTGGTGGGCCGCGATAAAGAAGTCCGCCGCTTGATCCAGATCTTAGCCCGTCGCACCAAAAACAACCCAGTGTTGATCGGGGAACCTGGTGTCGGTAAAACTGCGATTGCAGAAGGCTTCGCTGAAAAAATCGTGGCTGGCTCTGTGCCTAGCGATATGCAGCACAAACGTTTGATGATGCTTGATATGGGCTCTTTGGTCGCTGGCACCAAGTATCGTGGTGAATTTGAAGACCGCTTGAAGAAAGTCATCGATGAAATTTATCAAGATGGCAATGTGATCTTATTCATCGATGAATTGCATACCTTGATCGGCGCTGGTGGGGCAGAAGGCGCTATTGATGCGTCTAACATTTTAAAGCCGGCCTTAGCTCGTGGGGAACTGCAACTGATCGGGGCCACGACGTTAGATGAATACCAAAAGTACATCGAAAAAGATGCCGCTTTGGAACGCCGGTTTGCCACGATTCAAGTCAATGAACCTACCGAAGATGAAGCTGAGCAGATCTTGCAAGGTTTGCGTGGGCGCTATGAAGCCCATCATGGTGTCACTATCACCGATGACGCGTTACATGAAGCTGTGGTATTATCCAGTCGCTACATCACCACGCGCTTTTTGCCTGACAAGGCGATCGACTTGGTTGATGAATCTGCTGCCAAAGTGCGCTTAGATGAAGCTGACAAGCCGACGAAAGCCGACAAAATGGAACAAAAGCTGGAAGACTTGGTGAAGTCCAAAGAAGATGCGATTTTGCATCAAGACTTTGAAGAAGCTGCCGTCATCCGCCAAAAGGAACAAAAACTCCGCGAAAAAGTCGCCGCCCAAACTTCCGATGCAGATGAAAATGGCGTGCGCAAAGACGTTCAAGTCACCGGCGAAGATGTCGCTGAAGTCGTTGCCCAATGGACTGGTGTGCCAGTTACCCAACTGCAAAAGAAAGAATCCGAGCGCTTAGTTAACTTGGAGAAAGTTTTGCATGAACGGGTCGTTGGCCAAGACGTTGCGGTCAGCGCGGTATCGCGTGCCATTCGTCGGGCTCGCAGCGGTTTGAAAGACCCAACTCGTCCGATCGGCTCGTTTATGTTCTTAGGCCCTACTGGGGTCGGAAAAACGGAATTAGCCAAGGCTTTGGCTGAAGCGATGTTCGGCACTGAAGACGCGATGATCCGCGTGGATATGTCTGAATACATGGAGAAGTTCTCCACTAGTCGCTTGATCGGCGC
>CAKRHU010000321.1 GCA_934339215.1 uncultured Lacticaseibacillus sp. | reverse complement strand
TCGAGCTCAACAGACCAACGCGATTGCGTGCAAGCGGTCTGTTGAGCTCTGGGAAGAAAAAAGGTCCTGGGGTCAATTTTACCCCAGAACCCAAATCCGGAAAACCGTTATTGCCAACTACTTGGCGTCATTACCATATAACGCTTGTGGTTTACCGTACCACCACTTGCCGAAAGTCTTTTGCAAGTAAGGCACGACCCACTTATCTAGGCCAAATGCCCGGCCGGAACCGTTCATCGTGGCCAAAGCCATTGGAATCATCCAAATGTTAACCCAATAGAACATCCCACTTAAGCAGAAGATGACGGTGAAGGCAACCGACATGCCGCCTGCGATCCAAGTGAACAAGCCAGCAATCAGGGCTAAACCGATCAAGATTTCGATCACGGTCATCGACTTTTGCATGAAGAAGGCAACTTGTTGGTTTGGAATGAAGATCTTAGTGATCGAAGCCATCCAATCAGGCATCACGTTAAATACAGCCATTGGGTCTTTGCCGTATTGATAAGATAAGGAGAAGACTTGCTTGGCAGTGCTTGCCGCAGTAGCAGCGGCATCAGCGCCAGCACCAGAAGCAGCACTGGTGGCGTCAGCCCCGGCAGCAGAAGCGCCAGAAGTAGCGGCTGGCTGCAACCAAGTGAATGGTAAGCGCAGTTTGTCGATGAACCAAGATTCCTTGCCAGAAACCTTGTAAGCACAATCAACTAACCACATCGCGCCCAAGAAGATCCGAGCTGGGACGGCCCATAATACGTTACCTTGACGGGAAATGTGGCCGCGCATCAAGTTACGATCGTTGCGGGTGCGGAAGAATTCGTGCATGAAGTATTGGAACAAGTAGTAACCAGAATAGATCTGGACGAAATACAACATGTTGACCAAATGCTTCATCAACATGGCAAAGAATCCAGACAGATGCATGAAGCCCATTAAGTTGGCCACACCATATCGTGAGCCTAAGCTGACCATGAAGCCGGAATAAGAAGCTTTGTAGTCAACATCTGGGGTTTGACCATTCATTTGCTTGGTAATGTTATCCAAAGCCGTTTGCGCACTAGCTTCAGCACCTTGCACGATTTGGGGTTCACCACGATCGGAGTTGCCATCAAAGAAGGAAACATCCCCAACCACGTAAACTTTGTCATCGTCAACGGATTGCATGTGAGAGTTGACCACGATACGGCCGGCGCGGCCTTGGGTCAACTTGAAGTTAGCGGCTTGGCTAGTGGCTTTGACCCCAGCGGTCCAAATCAACGTGGAGGTTGGATAAGTCGAGCCATCTTTCAAATCAACATAGCCGTCGTGCACGCCGACAACACCAGTGTTTTTCATCACTTTGATGCCGCGTTTGAGCATGTACTTTTCAGCTTTGTCAGCATCTGAGCGATCCAGCATGTTCATGATGGTTGGCGCCATTTCCATTAAGGTAAAGGTCAACTCTTCTGGATCAAGTTTGAATTCTTTGGCTAAGCTTTCACGCCAGTCCCGCAGTTCGCCAATGGTTTCAGTCCCAGTGAAGCCGGAGCCAACAACCACGATGGATAACAAGGACTGACGCTTTTTAGGATCGTGTTCGACCGCGCCACGACGCACCACATCGCGAACATGTTCTTTAAGTTGAATGGCTTGTTCCCATGAACCTAACGTGAAGCCATGTTCTTTGACGCCAGGGGTGCCAAAGTCGTTTGGTTCAGACCCGATGCCTAACATCACGTAATCATATGGGTAAGCGCCATGCTTGGTTTTGACGAGTTGATTTTCTCGATCAATGGTCGTGACTTCATCAGTCACTAACTTCACGTTCTTGCGGCGGCAGAATAACCGTTGCAAATCGTATTGGATCGCGTTTTCGTCAACACGGTCGGCAGCGATTTCGTGCAATTCCGTCATATAAGTGAAGTATGAATGCTTGTCGATCAAGGTGATGGTGACATCTGGATCTTTTTTAAACTTCTTGGCTAACCGCTTAGTTGCATAAACCCCTGCAAATCCGGCGCCGATGACGACGATGTTTTTTTGCGTCATGGCAATAACACTCCTTGTGTGAATTCTTGGTTAAATAATAGCTGGTTACGCCTGTCATTATACCTTTAACACAATCGGTTTGTCCATAATTTCACACGCATTGAAACCGGTTCTCATAATTAGCCCTTAATTCAGTAATGGCGGACACTTATAAGCGGTAATTGGTCTAGTAAGAATCCCATGTGAAAGCGCTAAATTTTATGAGATTTTGTTGCTTTTTGCACAAACACTGAGTACACTTATTTTGTGTGAAAGGTAACACAAATTTAGGGCATTATTCAAAAAAGGGGTACTGACAGATGAAATTAAAGACAGTGACAAGCATTTCCGTGATCGCATTGACCGCCTTAAGCTTAGCTGCTTTTGGGAACTCTTCCAACAATGTTGACGCTGCTGCCAAGCAAACTGCTGGCGCAAAGTTAAAGAGTGGCAAGTATAAGTTGGTTGAAACTGGCTATTCCCACGGCTACAAGGTCAAGATGGGTATTACCGTTAAAAAAGGTAAGATCACCAAGACCACATACGACTATGTCAATAAAAAAGGCAAGTCCAAGACCAAAGACAAAGCTTATGAAAAGCAAATGAAGAAGGTCACCAAGACTGGTCCTAAGGAATACATTCCACAATTACGTAA
>CAKRHU010000320.1 GCA_934339215.1 uncultured Lacticaseibacillus sp. | reverse complement strand
GTCACCACTGAAATGCTGAAACGCGGTTGCCCAGATTCACTTAAAGACACCAAGGCCAAATCATCCGCAGGGGTCACAGCGGTGGTGGCTAACAACCCGATGCCAACGCCAGCGTGGATCATCGACTTCAATAAGGCGACATCCGGTGTGCGATAGACGACACTGGGCTGAATCCCAGCAGCTTGGGTGAACCACTGCATCGCTTTGGTATGGACGTATCCTTCAGAAAACGTGACAAAAGGTTCATCTGCTAATTCCGCAAAACTGAGGGTGTCGTGTTTAGCCAATTCATGGTCTTTGGACATCACCGCGACAAAAGGATCTGCGGCCACAGTGTGGACATCTAAATCCGGGGCCACCAGAGGACCAGTCGCCCCAAGCAATGCCACATCCAAGTGGCCCGCGCGCAAATCTTCTAATAAGTTCGTGCTACCGGCCTCATGGGTTTCCAGATCTGGCATCAACCCGCTAGCAACCAGTCGTGGGGCGAGTCTGGGAAAATAAAAACTACCGATGATTGGCGGCAACCCAAAGCGAATCTTAGGATGGCGAAGTGCGCGCAGTTCTTTTTGCGCGAGGTTTAACTGTTTGCCGACGACTTTGGCACGTTGATAGAGTTGCTGGCCGGCTGGGGTGATGGTGATACTACCATGACTTTGATTGCGGTCGATCAACTGAATCGCAAATTGATTTTCCAAGCGTTTCAAGGCCAAGGTGATCGTCGGTTGCGTCACGTTGAAGTTTTTGGCAACTTGTGAAAAATTTTTTTCATCGCAAAGGGCGACAAAATATTCTAGGTCGCGTGTATTCATTGTCCCGCCTCCTCATATTAACAAATCTTATCACAACTGTGCCGTTTGACTATATTTTTTTGCCAGGCATATGCTGATACTCGTAAACAACGACAGGAGGAAATCGCAATGAAATATACAGCCCAACAATTATTACATGACCCATTCTTAAACAAAGGTACCGCCTTTACGCAAGCAGAACGTGATGCTTATGGCTTGAACGGATTACTGCCAAGTGCGATCCAATCATTGCCCCAACAAGTCAAGCAAGCTTATGCGCAATATCAAAGCAAAAATGATAACTTACAAAAGCGTTTGTTCTTAATGCAATTGTTCAACACCAACCATGTGTTGTACTACAAGTTGTTCTCTGAACATATCGCTGAATTCATGCCAGTGGTTTACGACCCAACCATCGCGGACACCATCGAAAACTATTCCGCCTTGTTCGTTGAACCGCAAAATGCCACTTATTTGTCCATCGATGCGCAAGATGACATCGAATCAGCACTCCGTCGTTCTGCCAACGGCCGCGACATTCGTTTGTTAGTGGTCACTGACGCTGAAGGTATTTTAGGCATCGGCGACTGGGGCACGCAAGGCGTTGATATCGCGGTTGGTAAGTTGATGGTTTACACTGCCGCTGCCGGTATCGATCCTTCACAAGTGTTACCAGTGGTCCTAGATGCCGGAACCAACAACCAAGAATTATTGAACGATGATTTATACCTCGGCAATCGCCACGAACGCGTCTATGGTGAAAAATACCATGCCTTCGTTGACAAGTTCGTCGCCACCGCTGAAAAGTTGTTCCCACGTTTGTACTTGCATTTTGAAGACTTCGGCCGTGCTAATGCCGCTGATATCTTAGATCAATACAAAAACCAAATTACTACGTTTAACGATGACATCCAAGGCACTGGCATCATCGTGTTAGCCGGGATGCTTGGTGCGTTGAACATTTCCAAGCAAAAAATGACCGATCAAGTTTACATGAGCTTTGGTGCCGGGACTGCCGGTGCTGGGATCGCCGCTCGCGTCTATGAAGAATACTTGCAACAAGGCATGGCCCCAGAAGACGCTAAAAAGCACTTCTACTTAGTCGATAAGCAAGGTCTGTTGTTTGATGATGACCCAACTTTGACCCCAGCGCAAAAAGTGTTTGCGCGTTCGCGTTCTGAATTTGTTAACGCTGATGAACTCACCAGCTTAGAAGCAGCAGTCAAAGCGGTTCATCCTGATGTGTTAGTCGGGACGTCCACGCAACCTGGGACGTTCACTGAAAGCATCGTCAAGGAAATGGCTGCCCACACCGAACGGCCAATTATTTTCCCATTGTCCAACCCAACCAAGCTCGCTGAAGCCAAAGCAGAAGACTTGATCAAGTGGACCGATGGTAAAGCCTTAGTTGCGACCGGGATCCCAGCGGCACCAGTTGAATATAACGGGGTCACTTACGAAATCGGTCAAGCTAACAACGCTTTGGTATACCCAGGTCTTGGTCTAGGCACGATCGCCGCCACTAGCAAGTTGTTGTCTGATGACATGATTTCTGCTGCGGCGCATTCCTTAGGCGGCATTGTCGATCCAGACTTAGCCGGCGCTGCGGTATTGCCGCCAGTGACGAAGTTGGATCAATTCTCTAAGACTGTGGCTTTGGCCGTGGCCAACCAAGCCGTTAAAGATGGTTTGAACGTCGATGACATCCAAGACGTTGAAAAAGCCGTCAGTGACATGCAATGGGCACCAGAATATCAACCATTGCACATCGAAATGGCTGACTAACACAAATCTGCAACACAACAATAGAAGGGGGACGACAAAGTGACTGCTTTATACACTTCCGTCCAAAGTATTTTAACGATCGTTT
>CAKRHU010000319.1 GCA_934339215.1 uncultured Lacticaseibacillus sp. | reverse complement strand
AACGCCCCGACCACCACAGTGTTACAATACTTAGCGCCATTATTCATTGTAATTTATTTGGCCTTCAAAGAGCGTCATTGGCCGCAACGTATTGATGTGATTTCATTGGCGGTGGCGTTTGTTGGGATGTTATTGTTGGTGACACACGGTCGCTTAACGACGTTGGCATTGACTCCACAAGGCTTATTTTGGGGGATCGTGGCTGGCGTCGGCGCAGCCTTGTACACGTTGATGCCGGTGAAGCTGCTTCAAGAAGTCCCGGCGCAAATTGTGATTGCTTGGGCGATGTTGTTTGCTGGGATCGTCTTGTCGCCGATTTTATTTTTGACGCCAGCGCCTGTGATCACCGGTCAAGTGGTGTTAGGCATCGGGTACGTGACGTTATTTGGGACTTTGTTTGCCTATCTTCTATATTTGGCGAGTTTAAAAACTGTCCGCCCGACTGTGGTGGGGATGCTCAACGTGTTTGAACCGCTGACCGCAACCGTGGTGGCCATTTTAGTTTTCAACGCGCATTTTGGGTTCGCAGAAGTCATTGGTGGGTTGTTAGTGCTGAGTACCAGCTTTATCCAATTGATCCCGATCCATCATCAAAATCCGGCCCCTTCGAAATGAAGGTGACCGGATTTTTCGATTATTTGGCGAGCTTTTTTCCGTACAAACTGCCAAAGACTGCAAGCAACAAGCTCAGCACCCCTAAAATCAAGACAATCCCGATCCCACCATGTTCCGCATAGTTGGTGACGGTTTTCAGCCATAGTTGCAAGCCCCAGTCAGTGTACTTCACCGCGGCAAAGCCGCCGCCTAATAATAACGCGACCAAGCCGCCAATAATCGACATCGCCACTTGCGCTTGTTCGGCGCCATGTCGGAGTTGATAAGCCAAACTTACGCCTAAGATCAAGAAAATGACCAAATCCGATCGACACGGTGTCGCCGATCAAAGTTGATGCGTTTAACGTCCAATCAGCTAATTGGCGATAAATCAAACTTAAGCCCGTGATGACGGCAATCGTGCCCGTGACGACGCCGAATAATAAGGCGAATTTTTGGCGCGCGTATTGACCCGCGGTGATCGGCAAGGTCAACAAGAAGCTGATGCCATGATTGGCCTGGTCGGCAGTGAACGTGGCTAACATCACAAAGGTCATCGTTAAACTGGCAATGCCCATGCCAACGCCGATCCCAGTTTGCTTAAAAATACACAGCGCGCTAAAGCCAAGATAAAAGTCAGCGCGGCCGCTAACCACTGGGTTTTCAAAAATAACCAATCCTTTAGCCATAATCCTTTCATACGTCTGCCTCCTGAGTAGGAAGGGACCACGAGTAGATCATCTAACGTTGCTGGTGTGATCGCCAATTGCGGATAGTTTTCCAGATAATATTGGCGTTGATCTGTCAACGCGAGAAACCCAAACGGCGAAGGCTTTGCTGAAAGCAAATGATCAGCTTTGACTTGGTCGTATTGTTCAGCGGTTAATCTTAACGTCGCGTAGTTGGTTTGAACGGCATCGATAGTCGCTTGCAGCCGAATTTGGCCTTGGTCTAACACAATGATGCGATCACATAAGGTTTTCGAATCAGTGGAAATATGCGAGCTCAACAGGACTGAACGGCTGGCGTCTTGATCCAGGTAATCTTGCAACATCGCCAGTACTGATTGGCGGACAACCGCATCTAAGCCACTGGTGGGTTCATCCAGCAACAAGAATTGGGCGTGATGGCTCATCGCAACGAGCAGTTTTAATTTGGCTTTCATGCCCGTTGAAAATTGCTTATAGGCTTGGTTCAACGGCAACTGTTGCATTTGACATGCTTTCAAGAACGTTGCAGGGGCGAAATCTTGGTAGCTGGCATTGAGAATTTTGGCAATTTGTTGAATCGTGAAACTTTCTGCAAAAAAGCTGTCTGCAAAAGTCGTGCCGATCAGTTGTTTTTGTGCCGGTATGAGTTGGCCGACAGGGGTATCAAACAAGGTTAACTCACCAGCGTCAGGTGCCAATAAATTCAAAATTGCCCGAAAGGTGGTGGACTTGCCGGCGCCGTTGCGACCAGTCAAGCCGACCACTTCGCCGTTTTGGACATCAAATGACACGTTTAAGTCAAAGTTTGGATAATGTTGTTGTAAGTTTTTAACCGAAAGCATTAGTGTGCCTCCTCCAGTAAAATCGAAACCAGGGTTTGGAATTGGGGATCACTGATCCCGTTTTGTCGTGCTTGAATGATCAACGCTTGAAGCTTTTCCTCCAAGTTGCGTTGGATGAATTCTTGTTGGACAGCAGGGTCGATGGCCGCCACAAAGGAGCCTTTACCTTGAACGGTTGTGATCAAATCGTCAGCTTCTAGTTGGTCATAGGCCTTTTTGACCGTGAGCGCTGAAATCTGAAGATCTCGGGCCATGGCGCGCACTGAAGGCAAGGCGTCCCCAGCTTTCAATGCGGTCGTGACGATTTGTTGGCGCAATTGGTTGACGATTTGTTCATAAATCGGCGTCATGGTGTTGTGTTGGATAATGATTGGCATGTTGAATCCTCCTGTCGAGTAAACAGCATATAACAGTACATAACAGAGTCAACACTTTTTTGAAAAAGGTGAGAAAACTGTTGACCAGATGAGAAAATGGGTCAACCATTAGACCGTCTCCAGATTAAGATTGGGACAGCC
>CAKRHU010000318.1 GCA_934339215.1 uncultured Lacticaseibacillus sp. | reverse complement strand
AGTAGCCGTGACCCATACTGATGGTGCCGTCGCCTTTGATCATGTCAGCTTCGCGTACGATGACACGCGCACGATTTTGCACGACATCGATTTGCAAGCCAAACCAGGCGCAGTCGTGGCGTTAGTCGGCCCCACTGGTGCGGGCAAAACCACGATCATGAATTTATTAACTAATTTGTATCCCCTGCAACAAGGCCGCGTGCTGCTCGATAATCGCGACGTCACCACGATCAAACAGGCGAACTTACGCCATTTGATCACCGTGGTGCAACAAGAGTCCTATTTGTTCACCTTATCGATTCGCGAAAACATTCGCTTAGGCCGACCAGAAGCCACAGATGCAGAAGTCGAGCAAGCTGCCATTGAAGCCAATGCGCATACCTTTATCACGCAACTGCCGGATGGCTATGACACGATGCTGTCAGAAAATGCCAGTGCCTTATCGATCGGCCAGCGCCAATTGTTGAGTATTGCGCGCGCTTTTGTCACCCAAGCGCCGATCTTAGTGCTCGACGAAGCGACGGCGGCGATTGATTCCAACACGGAAGCCTTGATTCAAGCGGCGATGAGCAAGCTGATGCAAGGCAAAACCAGCTTTGTGATCGCGCATCGGTTGTCCACCATTCAAGCTGCGGATCAAATTTTGGTGATCGATCAAGGGCATGTGATCGAACGCGGTACGCATGAATCCTTGTTAGCCAAAAACGGCTTCTATGCGCAACTGTACAACGCCCAATTTGACGCATAAACGCAAAATCGCCCAACCTCCGCAAAAAGGTTGGACGATTTTTTGATAGAATCGCATCGCACGTGCCAAAAAATGAAAGCGGTGTTATGCTAGAGAGGAGCTAAAACTCCTCATAGGTGGCTGGATCTTGGCCTTTGGTGCGGCCGTCTGGTTTGGTGAGTTGCGCGATTGCGGCCATTTCGCTGTCGGTAAGTTCAAAATCGAACACGGCGAGGTTTTCTTGTTGGCGACTGAGATGCGCAGACTTGGGGATCGTCATCACGCCGAGTTGTAAGTCCCAACGCAAAATCACTTGGCTGATGGTTTTGCCGTGCGCCTGCGCGATAGCTTGCAAGGCTGGTTCTTTTAAGACGGCACTAGCGCGACCCAGTGGGCTCCAAGCTGCCGTCAACACATGCCGTTTCGCATCGGCCTCGCGTTGTTTGGCTTGATTGAAATACGGATGCAATTCGATTTGGTTGACCACTGGCATCACGCCGGTTTCAGCATCCAGCCGATCGAGGTGTTCCGGCAAAAAGTTACAAACGCCGATGCTTTGCACCAAACCAAATTTTTGCGCGGCGATCAAGGCTTGCCAAGCTTCCACATAGTCGTCGCGTTTAGGGTTGGGCCAATGGAGCAAGTACAAGTCAAAATGATCTAGCCCACTGCGAAATAAACTTTCTTGTAAGTGGTCGATGGCATCTTGGTAGTGATAATAGCGCCCTGGCAGCTTGGATACCACTGTCAGCTCATCGCGAGAAACAGACGAGCGGCGAATTGCTTCCCCCACGGCCCCTTCATTTTCGTAATTATAGGCAGTATCGATCATGCGATAGCCCGCGTCGATGGCACTTTGAATCGCGCGGACGCCACTGATGCCGTTGAGTTTGTAAGTGCCAAATCCGAGCGCCGGCACCGATTGTCCGTCAGCAAGTTGGTAATTGAACATATTGGCCTCCTGATTGAAATTCATTTTCATGTTCAGCTTAGAACTGGAAATTTTACTTGTCAAATGAAAGGTGAATCCACATGCCGAATATTTTTGAACTCGATCGCATCAACCTCACCATTGAAGAGAAACCGATTTTACAAGACATTGCGTTGCTTGTTCCAACTGGTGCGTACCTCACCCTCACCGGCCCGTCTGGTTCTGGCAAAAGCACGTTGTTGCGCGTGCTGGCCACCTTGCTCACGCCAACTAGTGGCACCATCACCTTCAATGGCAAGCCGCAAGCCGACTACTTAAAAACCGACTACCGCAAACTGGTGTCGTATTGTTTCCAACAACCGAGTTTGTTCGGTGACACGGTCCAAGATAATCTCGCCTTTCCGTTTATGATCCGCAAACTGGATTTTGATGCAAATCGCGCGCATCGTGCTTTGCAAAGTGTCGACTTGCCTGAAAGCATGCTGACGGCTAAAATCACTAGCTTAAGTGGTGGGGAAAAACAACGGGTCGCATTGATTCGCAATTTACTGTTTCCGCCACAAGTATTATTGCTGGATGAAGTGACGACTGGGTTAGACCCAGACACCAAAGCCATCGTCCATCAACTGATCGAAACTTATCATCACCAAGGCATCACGGTGATCGCGGTGACGCATGATGAAACCGAAGTCGCCAAAGCCTCGACGTTGTTGCGGTTAGTGGCAGGACGTTTGGAGGACTGAGCCCATGCAAAATAATTTAATCGTGTCACCGACCGCTTTGACTTTGGCCGTGGTGTTAGTCATGATCGCCTTGGCCATCAACTTCAAAGAAAAAATCGGCCTCGAGCGCGACTTAGTCATCGGCGTGGTGCGGGCGGTCATCCAACTCACTGTCGTCGGTTATGTACTAACTTATATCATTCGCGTCGACCGATTGTGGCTGACCGCGTTGATGGTGGCGATCATTATCGGCAACGCGGCGGTCAATGCCCGCGGGCGCGCCAATGGC
>CAKRHU010000317.1 GCA_934339215.1 uncultured Lacticaseibacillus sp. | reverse complement strand
GGCTAGTGCCATCTGAATAATTTAATGCCACGCCTGATTGGACGTTAAAGATATACACATTAAAGCGGATCGTGTTATCGCCGATAGATTGCGCCCGCATCGCCACGCCGCGAGCTAACAGCTCATCCCCACGAAAAACTGGAGTGACTTCATAGCGAACGTAATGACTCGTCGATTGTTTCAAGTAATGGGCAATGTCATCTTCATGGGCTTGCATCAAGGGCGAATTCAGTTCACGTGTCCCAGTCATTAAATTCTTGGGATTATTGTTTTCCCCAGATAATTGAAAGCCGATCAAATGCGAGCGGTTGTACAACCATTGGCCATTGATTTTCTTATTGTGCCAGCCAGTCGGGTCCCAACTCAAAGGTTCGCGTTTTTCAGTGGGCATGATGCTTTGATTCAACATCGCTTCAGCCGGGCCCACGCGGTTTTGTGAATCTAAATTTGAAAAAGTCATCCAACTGCCGGATTTAGTCGATAGCTCACTTTCTGCAAATGCGGGGTCGTTATTATTGATGGTGATTTCTTGATCGCCGTTATAGGTGAGCGCGGCAAGCTTTGATACCGGTTGGGCCGTGGTATTGTCCGCGGACTTAGTCGGAGCCCCTTGCGTCGTACCTTGCGTTGACGCGCTACTGCTTGACACACTAGAAGACGATGATTCATTGGGCCCGAAGACTTTTTGTTGAACCTGTTGGCCGCCGCCGATCGCTACCCCTAAGATGATCAAGCTGGTGGCCAATTTGCGGCGGCGCGTGCGAGCCCGTTTTTGGCGCGGCATTTTGCCTAAGCCGACCACAGCCCCTGCCACCACTAACACAATTCCTAAAATTAACATCGCGTGATCCTCCGTGCATCCAGTTTACAAGAAAGTTGTGAAAATATCGAGTGCGTGACATTTTTCTACTATAGATTGTGGGAAGGTAAGATATCTGATATGATGAATAGCAATGTGTTAAATTATGTCAAAAAATGATCGCGAGGGAAAAGATTGCTTACTGTTAACAACGTGTCGATGACGTTTTCTGATCGGACTTTGTATAAAGATGTCAATTTGAAATTCACGCCGGGCAACTGCTACGGCATCATCGGGGCTAATGGGGCCGGCAAGTCGACCTTTTTGAAGATCCTGGAAGGCAAGCTCACGCCAACTACTGGGACCGTTTCGATGGATCAAAATGAACGGATGAGCGCACTGCGTCAGGATCACTTTGCGTTTGATGATCAAACCGTCATGAACACTGTGCTCCAAGGCTGGACGCGGCTTTATGAAGTGATGACTGAAAAAGACGCCTTATATGCCAAACCAGACTTTTCTGAAGAAGATGGCTTAAAAGCCGCTGAGCTGGAAGGCGAATTTGCCGAAATGGACGGCTGGAATGCGGAATCTGATGCGTCTCAACTGCTGCAATCGGTTGGTATTCCAGAATCGCAACACCAAACGATGATGTCCGAATTGCCAGAAGGTGAGAAGGTCAAAGTCTTGCTCGCCCAAGCCATGTTTGGGAAGCCTGACTTGTTGCTGCTAGACGAACCAACCAACGGGCTTGACCCGCAAACCATCGCTTGGTTGGAAGACTTCTTGGCCGACTACGACAACACCGTTTTAGTCGTCAGCCATGACCGTCACTTCTTAAACGCGGTTTGCACGATGATGTGTGACGTGGACTTCGGCAAAATCGAAATGTTTGTCGGTAACTATGATTTCTGGATGGAATCTTCCAAGTTAGCCCAACAACTGCGTGCCAACGCCAATGCCAAAAAAGAAGAGCAGATCAAACAACTCCAAGAATTCGTGGCGCGTTTCTCTGCCAACGCTTCAAAGTCCAAACAAGCGACTTCGCGTAAGAAGCAATTGGAAAAAATTACCTTGGATGACATCAAGCCGTCTTCTCGTAAGTACCCATTCATCAAGTTCGTGCCAGAACGTGAACTCGGTAATGACTTGCTCCGGGTGGAAAATGTGTCGTTGACGGTTGAAGGCGAAAAAGTATTGGACAACGTGTCCTTCATTTTACGCCCAGGCGACAAAACTGCCTTCATTTCCCGCTCAGATGTGACGACCAGCTACTTGATGCAAGTCATCGCCGGTGCCATCCAACCAGATGCTGGCACGGTAACTTGGGGTGTGACCACGGCGCGGGCTTACATGCCAAAGGATCTCAACCCTGAATTCTCTGATGAACGCTTCGACATTTTGGAATGGTTGCGTCAATTCGCAGCCAAAGAAGAATCCGACAACACGTTCTTGCGTGGGTTCTTAGGCCAAATGTTATTCCGCGGCGACGAACCGTTGAAGAAGGTTACGGTGTTATCTGGTGGCGAAAAGGTCCGCTCTTATCTGGCCAAAATGATGTTGAGCAAAGCTAACGTCTTGTTGCTGGATGACCCAACCAACCATTTGGACTTGGAATCCATCACCAGCTTAAACGACGCGTTGATTGATTTCCCAGGGGCTGTGATCTTTACGTCACATGATCACCAGTTCATCCAAACCATCGCCGATCATATCATCGAAGTTGGCCCTAAAGGCATTGTGGATCGTGCTGATACCACTTACGATGAATTCATGGCGCATGAAATCGCGCAACAACAAGTGCAAGATATTTACTAGAATGAACAAAAACACTTTGCTCCGTGGAAATTTCACGTTGCAAAGTGTTTTTTTTCTAC
>CAKRHU010000316.1 GCA_934339215.1 uncultured Lacticaseibacillus sp. | reverse complement strand
ACTCAATCCAAGTTACCGCCGGGAGTAGTGACCTCATGGTGACATGAGTCGCAAGGCGACGTCTGTGTGCGAAAGGCAGTGCAAAGCTGATTAGCGCCTAACGCGGTTGAGGGTTAAGATCCCAAGGCCCGCAGCAACGTCCTTGAGTTGTGTAGAACTGTATGAACGTAATTGAATTGGCGTTAAAGCCGCAGGTCCACGAAATAGGCAACTGTTTCGTGGATTTGTTGTGCCTTAATTGCTGACAACGAAAAAGAACCTGCAACTTCGAAATCATTCGTAGTTGCAGGTTCTTTTACACTTAAGCCGTTATTGAATCGACATAAAATCAGTCGTGAGTGTGGTCATCATCAGCGTCTTCGTCGACTTTTGAATCAGCAGAATTTTGCATCAAGTTTTCGTCAGCTTCCCCTTCATCCATGTCTTGGTGAACGGTCTTGGTATCAATTGGTTCCACTGCTGATTTCGAACGAATAAAGAACCGGATAAACGCATTGTCACTACTGGTCAGCATCGTGTCACTTGGCAGTACGGTCACCACGAAAAAGAAAATTCCAAACGCCAATGAGATCAAGGTCGTCACCCAACCAAATCCACTAGACGCAGTGGTCGATACCGTGGTGTTCATGTCGCGCAACGCTTCAATTTGATGGAAAGTCTGGGTCGATTGCCCAAGATTCACCGTCGCGCCTAACAGGTAATTCACACCTAACAACACTGCCGCCCCGCGCCCACGCAAGCCAACATCACGAAACCGTCGCACTTCTAGCGCCAGATTCGGCAAGAACAAGCCCAACGCAACAATCACCATGACCACAATCGGTGCGATCAATCGCGGCCAGCGCGTCGATACATCACCTTGCATGAAAACTGCAACAATGGTGACCATCAACCAGACAAATAAGACCAACCAAACAAAGAACATCATCAATTGTACCCACCAGAAACCTGCGCGCGTCGTTTTGCCTAAGAACTCCACATACCCGCGAAAATAATCTTTAAACGCGCGGCCGAAGCTCACCTGGCCTGCTTTTTCGTCAATCATCAAATCGCCTCCTCATACTTTCATTATTGCACGTGCCTCATTAAAAAGATATTTGTACCCGCGACGATTTTTTGACAAGCCTGGTCGACATTGGGTATGCTAGACCAATTGAAAGTGAGGTGAACGTGATGGCGACTTATGTCAGCTTCATCACTTGCGCCACCGTAAATGGAAAAGGACGTTTTTCCGCAAACTAAAAGCTTAGGAGAGTTATTGTGAAAAACGTCCAAAAATCTGTTCCATCTTTATTCATTTTGATCGCGCTGGTGGGCTTTCCGCAAATCAGCGAATCGATTTTTACCCCAGTCCTGCCTGCAATCAGCGAAGCCTTATCAGTGACGGCCCAAACTAGTCAGTTGACCATGGGGAGTTACTTTGTCGGCTTTGCGATTGGCGTCTTGTTTTGGGGGCGGTTGTCTGATGGCATCGGTCGCCGGCCGGCCATGCTTTGGGGATTGGCAGTCTATTTACTCGGCAACTTTGCCTTGTGGTTGGCGCCTAGTTTCAACATGTTGCTCTTGGCGCGCACCTTGCAAGCATTCGGCGCCGCGTCAGGCTCAGTGATCACGCAAACCATTATGCGTGAATCATTTTCCGGTGTTGAAAGTGAGCGCGTCTTTGCCAAAATCAGCGCCGCCATGGCCTTGGCGCCTGCACTTGGTCCACTGATTGGTGGGGCTTTGGCCACTTATTTTGATAACTATCGCGCCGTGTTTGTCGGCTTGATGATGATGGCTGGCCTGTTATGGGTTTACGTGTTGTTGAGGTTGCCAGAAACCCGCGTCAGCATCCCCGAAATTGCTCCATGGCCGCAAGTCGCTACTAAAATGATGCGCAGTCCTCAGGTTTGGGGCTATTGCCTATTGATCAGCGGTATCAATGGGATCTTGTTCAGTTATTACGCTGAAGCCCCGTTTATTTTTGAAAGTCATTTTGGCTTAAGTGCTGTGCAATATGGTTGGTTGGGGTTATTGATCGCATCAGCAAGTATCATCGGTGCCTTGATCACCGTTTTCGCCGCTGGCAAACTCGCACCAAATACCTTGATTTCTGGTAGCATACTCGTTTCCGTGCTCGGCGCAGGTGGAATGTGGTTCACAGCTGACATTGTGATTGCCTCATTGAGCATGATTTTCCTCATGTTCTTAGGTCTTTACACCGCTTTACCGCTTGTACTCAACCGTGCCTTAATTGGATTTGAACCGGTGATCGGTACGGCCAGTGGGTTGTTGAGTTTCGTTTATTACTTGGTGATCAGTGCGTTGACGCTGTTAATGTCAGCCATGCACGACGGCACCGTGCTTGCACTGCCGCGCTATACGTTACTGGTTGGCGTGGCGATGGTGTTGGCTGATCAACTGCTGGTCAATCGCAACACAACTGAATAACTAAAAAATCACGATCAGGATCCCAGACCTGATCGTGATTTTTTTCATAGAATGTGCTGTGCCCGAAACATCCGCGGCCATTGTTGGGTTGAATCGTGAAACTTGCGCGAGAAATATAGCCCATCCGCATACCCGACTTGAGCAGCAATTTCATCTAAGGTCAGCCGTGTGTTGATCAACAGCTCTTGGGCATGTTGCAAGCGAACGTCTTCGATAAAGTTGCTTAAGGATTTGCCGACGACTTTATGAAACTT
>CAKRHU010000315.1 GCA_934339215.1 uncultured Lacticaseibacillus sp. | reverse complement strand
GACGACTTTTCTTGCGGGACTTGAACTTTGGTCTTTCGTGGTTGGACATCTTTGGATTGAAGAAGTTCTTCCACGCCTGGCCTAAGTCATGAACCGCCATCTGTAACACCCGAGCTGATTGGGCGTATTGCCAGTCAGCTTTATTGGCAACGAGTTCATCACGCACCTTACGTTCGTTGGGGCGCATCAATTTATCTTGCAACACCAATGACGCATCGTACATACTATTCCAAGTTTCAAGGGCTTGGTTATAGCAATAACGCCGATAATGAAAGGCGTTATCAATAAATTTCTGCATCGTCTTGTTGGGATAACAGCGCACCTTGTGGGTCTTGAGCATGAATTTCACCTCCTTAAATGCATTGTACATAAGAAAGATGATATCATCCTGTCAAGACGAGATGAAAGTCGCCATTGTCCGTTTACGATTCGTCAATGCTTATTTCACGAGTATCTCATTCGTGTGGTGAGTGTTTACTTGCCTTCCACTAATTGCTACAAGTAACTTATTCACCACAAGCTTCTACATGATTCGATATTTTTAATTACTGTTCCGAACCTCCTCTCAGGTTTGTGAGGTGTGATTGATTTTTTCGTCGAGCGACGCTGAACAACGCAACCGTGGCGAGCCATGCACTGGGTTTCGCGCCAAAACCAGGCGCAAACCTCAAGCTAGGCGACTTGTTCGACTAATACCGCGTGACTGCGCTTTGGGGTTTTTCGTCGAGCTTCGCGGCGCAACGTCGAAGCAACTAGCTACGCGCTGAGCTTCGCGCCGAAACCAGGCGCAAACCTCAGTGCTAGGCGACTTGTTCGACTAATACCGCGCCGCTTCGCCCTGGAGTTTAATCAAAGCTTTCGACGATAATGTTGTGATTGGTGAAAATATCGATCGAACCAGCAATGTCGACGGCTTCTTTGGCGATTTGCTTGGCATCTAGATCAGTGTGGCGGATCATCGCCATCGCTGCAGCTTGCGCGTAATTACCACCAGAACCGATGGCGACCACATCTTCGTCTGGTTCTAAGACTTCACCGTTACCAGAAACCATTAACAAGTCATGTTCATCCATGACGATCATCAAGGCTTCCAGTTTTTGCAAAGTCGGATCTTTGCGCCAGTCTTGGGCCAATGCGACGGCGGCACGGCGTAAGTTGCCAGCATGAACTTCGAGTTTCTTTTCAAACCAGTCTTGTAAGGTGAAAGCATCCGCGACCCCGCCAGCAAAGCCGATCACGACTTTACCGCCGAAAATGCGCCGCACTTTTTGGGCGTTACCTTTGGAAATCACTTTTTCGCCCATGGTGACTTGGCCGTCACCGGCGATGGCGGTACGACCGTCTTTTCTTACTGCTGCAATGGTTGTCATATGATTACCTCCGAAAATTGTGAATGTGACTAGTATATGGTGACAAGCTGTCACAAACATCCGTCTCAAGTCTTAATTATGTTTGGGAAAATACTTCATGTAGTCATTTTTTAAATGTTCTGTGGTCATATGGGTGTAGATTTGAGTCGTCGACAAACTTGCGTGCCCTAATAGTTCTTGGACCGAGCGCAAATCGGCACCGTGATCGAGTAAATGGGTGGCAAATGAATGCCGCAACATGTGGGGATGAATGCCAGACGTCAAACTAGTTTTTTTGATCAGCTGATCGAGAATGTACTCGATGCCACGCGATGTGATCGGGCGACCATGTTGATTGACGAACACTGCATCGTGCTGCTGGTCGAGCTTTTCCATCAAAGTGATACGCCCATCATCTAAGTAAGTGTGCAAAGCTTGTTTGCAATACGAACCAAATGGCACATAGCGATCTTTGTTACCTTTGCCGTGTACCAGCAACAATTCCAAATCAAAATCAATTTGTGAAAGCGTCAAATTCGCACACTCGCTGACCCGAATGCCTGTGCCGTACAGCACTTCTAACAAAGCACGGTTGCGTTGATCAAGCGGCGTATCGCCGTCAACGGTGGCAAACAAGCTTTGAATTTCTTCTTCATAGAAAAAATCGGGCAAATGGTGATGGCTTTTGCGCGTTTCCACCAATTCAAAGGGATCACTTTTGGCCTGATCCATCCGAATCAAATAGCGATAAAAACTGCGCAAGCTGCTCATCTTGCGGGCAACGCTGGCGCGCGATAACTTACGCTCAGACAATTCGGTGAGATAAGTGGACACATCCAAGTGATCGACATGCGCAAAGTCCTTAAAGCCGCCATTGGCTTTGAGAAAATTGACGAAATCATCGATGTCTTCTTGGTAAGCTTTCTTGGTTTCAGCGGAGTAATGCCGCTCGACCAGCAAGTATTGCAAAAAATCATTGACGACCTGCATACGCTTTCCCCCTTGAAAATACCTTAACACAATTTCAGTGTCTAGACCAAAAAAATCGGACTGCACAACTTGCAGCTCATGCCACGCCAATCGTGCCGTTGACCCGTTTACTTAAATGATACCAAACATTTACAAATGCTTCTCACTATTAATACTTGCTTTTGTTTTCCGCAGGCGCTATCATGATGACGATATCCATGAGGAGTGAGTGGCTTAGCGCAGGTCACCCGTACCACTTCGCGACGGGCGGAAGTGCCCGCTAAACAATGAAGACCATCCCGTAGCGACTGGGCTTAACTGTCGAGCGCCGCTAGATCTTCAGTTCCAGAGTGCCGGCATAGAAGGGTCCCCG
>CAKRHU010000314.1 GCA_934339215.1 uncultured Lacticaseibacillus sp. | reverse complement strand
CACGGGTATTCCATCGCGATTTTCTAAAGCTAAACACAAGCACAGCCTCCTCAATTTGAGGAGGCTGTTTTTTACGGTTTCAACAAGGTGTTGGATACTGCTAGCATCGCCCCGCCGATCGCGCCATCGAAAGGCTGAAATGGTTTGACTATCACTTGTTGGGCGGCCACGGCGGTAAATTGAAATTGGTTTTGATCGAGATAACTTTGTAGGAGATGGAGTAATTCCGGCTGATCGAACAGTTTGCCGTGTACGATCATGCGTCGCGCATCGATCAATAAGGCCACATTGTTGAGCACCGCTGAAAGAGAGCGCACGGCCCGAGTCAATAAGTTGATGATGCCAGGATCGCCGAGTTGATACGCAGTGATCACCGTATCGATATTGATCTGTTCTGGTGTTTTCACCAATTGACGCAAAGTGGAATCAGGGGAATGCTGAAAAAGCACACGGGCTTTTTTGACTAAGGATTCATGGCTGGCATAAGTTTGCAAACAACCGTGGCGGCCGCAATCACATAGCTCACCTTCAGGATCGACGATGGTATGGGAGATTTCGCCCACCGCAAAGTTTTTCGTGCCGTACATTTCGCCATCATGAATGGTCGCGCAGAATACGCCGCGAGCGACATGGACGTAAACGAAATTCTCACCGTCATGATTTTTGCCGATCAAGCTTTCCGCTAAGGCTTCGCAGTTCACGTTGTTTTCAAAATATACTGGCATCCCCAGTGCGGCTACAACGGGTTGTAGGTCGAAAAAAGACCACGCCGCGTTACTTGAGGCAATGCGCTGCGTCGTTTCAATGTAGTGTCCTGGCAAGGCGATGCCACAAGCAATCGGCTGATAGGCAGCATTTTTCTTGAGAAAGCGTTGGAGTCGGCGAATCAAATGCGTTTGATCTAAAAACTTGCGATCATATGGCGTTGGGTGCGTGATGACTTGTTGCGCCAACACGTGGCCTAAGCGATCGGTCAAACAGAAACTAAAACTATCTGCGGTTAATTCCACGCCTAAATAAACCGCACCGCCGCTCATGATCGTGAGTTGCGTTTGGCGCGGGCCAGGGTGATGCGTCGGCAAAGGTTCTAAGCCGGCTTCTTGAATGATGGCCAGTTCAAGGAGCAAGGCTGAATCGCGGCTAACGGTGGCTTGGGTGATACCAGTCGCCTTGGCCAGTTGAGCGCGCGATTGTGGGCCTTTGCGATAAAGCACCTGGAGCAATTGGGCGCAGCGTTTTTGTTGGGTGGGTGATAATGAGTTAGTTTTGCTATTAGTTGTTTTAAACATGTATTAAGCCTTTTTCTTAACCGCAGAATGATTGCACAAAGCAAACGTTCACATTAACATAGAAAGTGTTGAAAGGCATGGTGAATCTCCTCCCAGATCGTGATACGCCTATTGTATCATGTTGCCATCGCCTCTCTCCTAAAATCGAAAGGATGAAATGCAATGGTTAAACGTTTAATTTCCGCTGATACCAGCGATATGTTAGCAATGGATGGCGCCCAACTCAAACAAAGCATCAAAGCGTCTGAAGGTCGCGTGATCCTATCGGAAAACGTGGTGGTGCATGAACCGATGGATGGGATCACCACCAGCGAATATGCGGCGGCATTTGGCGCGGATCTGATTTTATTGAATATGTTTGACGTGTTGAATCCGCTGATCGTCGGCTTATATCCTGGCGAAGATTCGTTGGCCACAGCGAAGGTCCATCATGACGGTGAAGCCATCCATCGCTTGCAAAAGTTGGTCGGTCGTCCGATCGGCGTCAACTTGGAACCCGTTGATGTCAACGCTGACATGGCTGAAGATCGCTTGACCATTGCGCCTGGGCGTACGGCAAGCGTAGAGACGTTGAAAGCCGCCGAAGCATTAGGCTTTAACTTCGTGTGCTTGACGGGTAATCCTGGCACTGGCGTTACCAACGCGCAAATCGCCGCCAACATTAAAGTGGCCAAGTCCGTATTCTCTGGCTTGATCATCGCGGGTAAAATGCATGGCGCTGGTGTCAATGAACCGGTCGTATCCGTAGAGGCAACGCAAGCCTTCTTAGATGCAGGAGCCGACGTGATCCTCGTGCCAGCGGTAGGCACCGTGCCAGGCTTTGATGAAGCTGAGCTCAAAGAAATCGTGAAGCTCGCGCATACTAACGGCGCTTTGGTGATGAGTACCATCGGCACCAGTCAAGAAGGTTCTGGCGCCAGCTTTATGGAACAAGTCGGCATTCGCAACAAAATCTGCGGCGTGGATATTCAACATGTCGGCGACGCAGCTTGGGGGGTGATCTCACCAGAAGATACCATTTTTGCTTTAAGCAAGGCGATCCGCGGGCAAAGACATGCCTTGCAACGCATGGCCCGCTCGATTTATCGCTAAAAACTGAATCGGTTTGCAAAACCAGCACTGGCAGCTTCGGGGGAAGAACTGCCAGTGTTTTTTGATGTCAGGGACGAAAAAAGGCCAGGCACCAGCCTGACCTCACAAATTTATTTTTTCCGATGATTTCGCAAATATAATCCCAGTCCAAACGGTACCATATTTTCTGTCCCAGCTTTGATCCGGGCGAAGTTTTGCTTGTGGCGGATCAAGAACACCACCCACAACGCACAAGCCACAATGGTCAACAACCAATCATGCCAGAACAAACTGACGAACGTGACGATGCCCATGCCGACAGTTGACGCGATCGAC
>CAKRHU010000313.1 GCA_934339215.1 uncultured Lacticaseibacillus sp. | reverse complement strand
CTTAGGCTCTGGCGCTTCGGTAACTGCCATTAAAAATGGGCAGTCCTATGACACGTCGATGGGCTTCACCCCAGTTTCAGGATTGGCGATGAGTACTCGTAGCGGGGACATCGATCCGTCACTGGTATTATTTTTAATGCAGAAATTGCATTTGCATGATCCACAAAAAATGATCGATATCTTAAATCGTGAATCTGGGTTGCTGGCGTTATCTGGTTTGTCGCCTGATATGCGTGAACTGCAAGCCGCCGCGCCAACTCATCCTGATGCGCGTTTGGCTTTGGATGTGTTCAACAATCGCGTGGTCAAATATGTCGCCAGTTATTTGGCGGAGTTAGGGCATGCGGATGGCTTGATCTTTACTGCTGGCATTGGTGAACATGATGAAGACGTACGGCGCGATGTGATTGACGGCCTCAGTATTTTTGGGGTGAAGCTCGATGAACAAGCCAATTTGGATCCACACGGCGAAACCTTGATTTCCACCTCAGATTCAACAATCCCTGTGTTCATGATCCCGACCAATGAAGAATTGATGATTGCCCGCGATGTGATGCATCTGGTTTAAATTAAAAGCTAGCCTAGCGACAAGTTGTCGTGGCCGCTAGCTTTTTATATGCACAAATATGATAATAAGAGTATTACCATTCAACGGAGGATCGCCATGAGTTTGTGGAGTATCGGCTATATTGTGATTTTTGTGATGGCGTTAAGCGTGACGATTTGGTTTCGCACCAAAATCACCATTAAAGCAGCCCCGCGCTGGTTTTGGCGGTGGTTTTATTTGGTGGCCGCGGCGATGGTGGCCGTTGTCACTTATCTGACTGCCAGTGACTTTGATGGGCTGGTGTCAGGCGGTTTCATCGCGGCGATGTTTGTCGTTTTTGCCTTGTGGCAGCGCGGCTTGACGCAGGATTCAGTGATCAATGGATTGGGTTCAGTGCGTCAGTATCGAGTGCTAACGGCGATTCAACTCCAACCACTCGACGATGGCTGCTTGTTGGCCGCCATGGTGGGTAGCGTCGCCGTGGTACGGTTGAAATTTAACCGCCCAATTGACGAAATCGCCAAGTTTTTGCGGCAAAAAATGGATCCCAAACGCGTCGTGATTGTTTCCTGAAATCGTTATCTGTTTGTAATTTATGAACAGGCGTGTATAATTCTTGTTATGTCTGGAGGGAAAGCATGCAAGAGTCTGAAAACCAAGAGTTAGCACGCAATTTGAAAAGTCGCCACATTCAATTGATGGCGATCGGCGGCACCATCGGCACCGGATTATTTCTGGGTGCGGGACAATCGATTCATTTGGCCGGACCGTCGATTTTATTCGCTTATTTAATGGCTGGCGGCATGTGTTTTATGTTGATGCGCGCGCTTGGCGAATTGTTGATGTCTGACCTTTCCCAGCACTCGTTTATCGACTTCATCAAAAAATATCTCGGTGATTCCTGGGGCTTTGTCACCGGCTGGACCTATTGGATCTGTTGGGCCGCATTAGCCATGGCGGAAGTCACTGCGGTGGGCACTTATATCCGCTTTTGGTTGCCGAATGTCGCCCAGTGGATCCCTGGTTTGTTGACGCTGGTGATTTTGTTGTTGGTCAACTTAATTTCTGTCGGGTTGTTCGGGGAAGCTGAATTTTGGTTTGCCTTGATCAAAGTCGTGGCCATCATTGCGTTGATCGCCATTGGCATCGTACTGATCGTCACCGGCTACAAAACGCCAAGCGGTCACGCCAGTTTAGCTAACTTGGTCAATTACGGCGGCTTTTTCCCCAAAGGTGACAGCGGGTTCTTCATGGCCTTTCAAATGGTGGTGTTCTCCTTTACTGGTATTGAGCTGGTGGGGTTGACCGCCAGTGAAACCGCAAATCCGAAAAAAACGATTCCCGATGCGATCAACAAATTACCCATTCGCGTGATTTTGTTTTACATCGGTGCATTGCTAGTGATCATGGCGATTTACCCTTGGAACACGGTTTCGGCTAATAACAGTCCGTTTGTCACCGTATTTTCCAATATTGGGATCAATGCCGCAGCTGATATCGTGAACTTTGTGGTGTTAACTGCCGCGGCATCGGCATGTAATTCCGGTTTGTATTCGACTGGGCGGATGTTGTTTTCCCTGTCTTTGGAAAGCAAGTCGCCAAGGCTTCACCGCTGGTCCAAGTTATCCCGGCGCCAAGTGCCATCTCGCGCATTAACGGCGAGTGCGGCAGTAATTGGCATCGCGGTGATTTTAAACATCTTCTTGCCGACATCAGTCTTTACGTTAGTGACCAGTGTGGCGACGATCAGTTTCTTGTTTGTGTGGGTGATGATTGTGTTGACCCACTTGAAATTCCGCAAAGCGCATCCCAAAGGTGGGGATTTCAAAGCACCGTGGCATCCATTTGGTGATTACTATGTGTTGGCCTTCTTAGCGATGGTCGTGGTCGTGATGTTGTTTAGTCGCGAAACTGCAATTGCAGAAGGCTTGACGGTGGTTTGGATCGGCGGGTTATATTTCAGTCACAAACATCGTCAACAAAAAGCCCTCAAATAAATGGCTCAGATTCAAATGTCGTTTCATCATCAAGATGAGGCGACTATTTTTTTGCCTCGCATTCAATGGGGCAATTTTTTGATGACGGATTTACAATGTAAGTGCAACAAATTAACAAAAAAGAAGACTCACAGCCTGAGTCCTTGTAAAATGAAATC
>CAKRHU010000312.1 GCA_934339215.1 uncultured Lacticaseibacillus sp. | reverse complement strand
TTACTTGTTGAAGCCGTATTTCTTGTTGAATCGATCCACACGACCGTCGGCTTTGTTGAACTTTTGCTTACCGGTGTAGAATGGGTGGGAATCGGAAGTGGTTTCAACACGGATCAATGGGTAAGAGTTGCCGTCTTCCCATTCAACAGTTTCTGCGGAAGAAACTGTTGAGCGAGACAAGAACTTGAACCCAGTTGAAGAATCCATGAATACAACTTCGTGATAATCTGGATGGATACCTTGCTTCATAGTGTTTTTCTCCTTTGCCCTAAGCCATTGCCTGACCTAGAGAGATATTGTTTATAGTCAACCGCAAAATTATAGCATGCCAAATCAGCTTTTGCAACCAAATCAGACGTTCATCGGCTCGTCTGCATCAACGTCATCGACGATTTCCACATCAGCACCTAAGCCATGCAATTTCTGGATTACGCGATCATACCCGCGCAAAATGTGCCCCACATGGGTGATAGTGGTGTCGCCTTCTGCCATTAAGCCGGCGATCATCAAACAGGCGCCACCGCGAATTTCGGTGGCTGCGACTTCTGTTCCTTGCAGTTTATCCGCATGGTGCAAAATGATCACATCATTTTCCACCGTGATATCAGCGCCCATGCGGATCAATTCTGGCACGTGGCGCACCCGTTTAGGATAAAGGGTGTCAACAATGATGCCTTCGCCTTGGGCTTTGAGCATCAGCGGCGTAATCGGTTGTTGCAAGTCGGTGGCAAAGCCCGGATATGGCATGGTTTTGATTTGGACCATGCGCAAGTCCCCTGATGGGTAGACGAAAATACTGTCTTCGCCGACATCCATCACCACACCCATTTCTTCCAGCTTGGCTAAGAAAGAATCCAAGTGTTCGGAGATAATGTTTTTGACGTTGACACCATCACCCATCGCTGCGGCCATCGACAAATAAGTCCCGGCTTCGATGCGATCTGGGATGATCGTGTGGGTATTTTGAGCGTGTAACTCTGGGGTGCCTTCGATACGGATCACATCCGTCCCAGCGCCGCGGATCGTCGCGCCCATGTTATTTAAATACGTCGCCAAGTCAATGATTTCTGGCTCTTTGGCAGCATTTTCCAACACGGTTTGGCCTTTAGCCGTCACTGCGGCCAAAATAATATTGATCGTCGCGCCGACAGAAACCATGTCTAAGTAAATGCGCGCGCCATGTAAGCCTTCTTTAGGCGCGTGTAACACCATGGCCCCGTGCTCGTTGGTCACCGTGGCGCCAAGGGCTTCAAAGCCTTTAATATGTTGATCGATCGGGCGTGGGCCGATGTCGTCCCCACCTGGCAAGGCGACGTTAGCGCTCCCAAAACGTCCAAGCAAGGCACCCATGAAGTAATAAGACGCCCGCAACGACTTGATTTTGCCTTCTGGTAGCGGCACTTCTTTAATTTGAGTTGGATCAATGTGGAGCACGCAATCTTCAAACGTTGAATGAACATTCATCGCTTCGAGAATGTCCATCAAGTTATAAACATCTTGGATCTGAGGTACCGAATCAAGGGTCACAGGGGTGCGCGACAAAATGGCCGCTGGGATCAAAGCGACGGTACTGTTTTTTGCCCCGCCGATAACCACCGAGCCCGAGAGCTTTTTGCCCCCGTGAATCAGCATTTTTTTCATGTCATTTATTCCTCACTCACGCGTTCACTAACAAACTGGCTGAAGCTGACCACAATTTAGGCTTCATAACGTCCTTTTGACGCTGGTATCGTTCACTGGTAGGCGCCGGCACAAAGAAATTCATGCGCCGACAATTAAAACACATTCATCGTTTAATTCTAATGAAATGTCGTCCAAAAAACAAGCTGTGTTTCGCGAAATCATGCGCTTGCCTTGTTATATTAGAAAACATTTCGCCTTCCCTCAGCATTACCACAGGAATCTTGTGGTCAGCAGGGGCAGAAAATCATGCTCGGCTCCAGAATTCCAGCAATGTGAGCGGCGCAAAGTGAGGGTCCTCAGCCGAGCTAACTTTTGATATTCGCAAGCTCATATCAACAGTGGATCTCGACTTGCGGATGACTGTAGGCGATCAATCGCCAACAGTCATCTCACCATGCGCCACTCACATTGCTTCCATTCCTCCACCGACCATGATTTCCTGACCCAGCCTCAGATTTCGTTGTGAAACTGGGAAACTGAAAAATTTAACGATCAACAAATACAGGTGATCGGAAAACATATATTTATATCGGATGAATATTTAGTCGATTCATCTTCGTTCGTGAATCGCTGACCAAGTTTTCAAATCGCTTCACCTGACCATGATTGTCGCCGGTCATCGCGTGCTTGCGGAAGCAAACGGCCAGCAGTGGAGGTCATTGAGTGGCACATGGTGAGATTCATCTTGGCGGTTTACCGCCTAGATGAACCCACAGGCTGAAATCCACTTGGCGGCGAGCGTAGCGAGACGTCCAAGTTAGTTCAGCCGAGGGCCCTCACTTTGTGCCGCTCAATTACCGGAGCTGCTGGCCTTTTGCCGTAACAAAAAACCGAGGCACAAGGCCTCAGTCAGGTTAATGCTTATTTGAAATCGCCAGCAGCCTGGATGAAGGACTTGAACAAACCTTCTGGCTTTGTTGGCCGAGATTGGAATTCTGGGTGGTATTGCGCCGCAACGAAGAACTTGTTCTTTGGCAATTCGATGATTTCCATCAAACGGTTGTCAGGCGAAACCCCAGAGAA
>CAKRHU010000311.1 GCA_934339215.1 uncultured Lacticaseibacillus sp. | reverse complement strand
GCGAAATGGTGTTGATCGATGAACCGCTCACCCGTTATCGCCAACATGCCAACAACGTGATCGGCGCATCCGGGCATCGTAAAACCTTGGCGGAACATTGGCACAGTGCTTTCATCTTTCCCGGTCAAAAAATATTTAACAATGTGTTATTGGCACAGTTCATGACGGCACAACAACTTGGCTTTAATCATTCGAAAAACCGTGAAATCATGCAAGACTACCTCGATTATTACGCGGCCAAGCATTTTTGGAATCGTTGGCAAGCCGCCTTAAAAATCAAAGCTCACATATCCCAACCACACCCTACCTTGGGTCTGCTGAAAATAATGCTGGTCAACTGTACCAAATCGTTCAATCTACCAGATTAAATCATTTCTAGGCACCTTCAAGCAATCTCGCTAATTTTCAGCGTGGTTGCTTTTTTGATCTCTGTGATTTGCCGACGCCTAACCCAACTTCGAGGAAAGGAGATGTGCACAACAAAAAAAGTTCCAATAGGACTAGGCATGTGCCCTGTCCTATCAGAACTTTTTGCATATCGTTGCTACTTAACTTGTAAGCCCCGGCTATCGATCCAATACGTTTTCCCGTTAGTCAGTTGAATCTGAGCAAATGAATTGCCAACGCTTGGGTTCCGGCTGGTGGTAACTTGTTGCAAGACGGTCACCGCTTGGCCGTCAAAATCTTTAGCCAAGTTGTTTTCCACTGCACTTGCCGCATCCGTATTGTATGGTGCTGAGTACAAGCCATCGGCACGACCGGTTTGATTGATCACAGCAGGCGTTGAAACGGCTTTGGTGGTCGTGATCGTATCATATTTGCTCATCGCAACACTCACCCCGCGGACATCGATCCAATAAGTCTTCCCGTTGGCCAATTTGATTTGATCAAACACATTTCCGGCAGCAGCACTACGATTAGTGGTTGCTTGTTGGATAATGGTGATCTGCTGACCCGCGAAAATCTTCGCATTATGATTTTCTTGAATACTCATCGCATCGGTATACCAAGGTGCAGAATACAAGCCATCTTGGCGCTTCGTTTGCGTGATCACACCGGTTTGATTCAACGTCTTGGTGCTTGTGATCGTATTGTAGGTCACTGGCTTCAACGCTTTGACATCGATCCACTTCACTTGACCGTTGCTCAAGGTCACTTGAGCGTAGGTCCCTTGTTGAACCGTTGCCAGCGCTGTAACTAAGACGCCGCGTCCAGCGAACGCCAGTGCATCGGTATTTGGCGTGGATGAATCTGGGTCACTTTGATAAGGATGGGCATATAACCCGTCTTTGCGCTTACTTTGATCGATCATTGCCGTGTAGTGTACCGCTTTTTGATCGCGGATTGGTTCATGTCCTTGAACCTTCACCCCGCGCACATCAAGCCAATACTTTCGCCCATCTTTAAGCTGGATCTGATAAAAAGCATTGCCAGCACTTGACGAACGACTCGTCGTCGCTTCAGCCAAGATTTTCACTGACTGGTGATTAAACGTTTTGGCATTATGATTTTCAGTGATCGAAAGGGCATCCGTATTCCAAGGCGCAGAATATAAGCCATCTCGGCGCTGACCTTCATTGATCGTCCCAACAGTGTTCAAGTTCTTAGTGCTGGTGACATGATCCACGTGAACCAACTGAATCCCAGCTTGATTGATCCAGTACGTCTTGCCATTGTTCAATCGAATCTGATAAAAAGCATTGCCTTCAGATTCGTTGGCTGCACCATCCGTGGTGGCGCTTTGCAGGATCGTCACTGGTTGGCCGTTAAAGCCCGCAGCATTGTGATTCTTGATCAAAGTGGCTGCGTTGGTCAAAAACGGTGCTGAGTATAAGCCGTCGTGACGGTTTGCTTGATGAATGCGCCCAACTCCAGTGGTAGAACTGGTGGTCACCACATGATTGTAGAGGTCTGTCGTTAAGCCGCGCTTATCCATCCATTCAACTGCGCCATTATTTAATTTAATCTGGCAGAAAGTGCCAACAGCCGTGGTCGCTTCAGCGGAAACTGGCACCACTTGATCATTAAACACGTGCGCGTTGCTGTTTGGATAGATGTTTGACAGCTTCGTATTAAATGGTCCATCTGGGTACAAGCCGTCTGTTCGCCCTGCCTGCTTGATCCGAGCTTGATAGTGTACCGTCTGCTGGGCACTGATCGGATCAAAGTTACCAACAGCCACTGCGCGGGCATCGGTCCAGTAAGTGGCCCCATTAACAAAGCGAATTTGATAGAACGTATTGCCTGCAGTAGCGGAGCGCGTGGTCGTGGCTTTTTTCAACACTTGAACCACTTGACCATTGCGCGCAACTGCATTCTTGTTTTGGCGGATGCTTGCCTTATTGGTGTAATATGGCGCAGAATACAACCCATCTGAGCGCCCAGCTTCATTCATCTTACCTGGCAAGTTAACCGCCGTCGTCGCAGTGACTTTGTCATAAGCCCGCGCACCATTTAATGGACTTGGGTAACGACTCTTGTAGTAGGCATTCGCTAAATCACAAAATTGAGTGGTATTATAGCCCCACTTTTTTAAATAGGCGATCGGATCAACGTGATCTGTTCCGCCTAAGTAATGGGTCACATCATAATGCGTCCAAAGCGTGCCCACCCCAGCGTGTTGGGCTGCAAGGGTCAAGGTCCAATTAAAATGATCCGCTAAATAGTGGCTGGTGAATTAGCCCTAACTTTCAGGCAAATCCACGATAACTTTGTAATCAATCTTCACCGCAGTCTTATT
>CAKRHU010000310.1 GCA_934339215.1 uncultured Lacticaseibacillus sp. | reverse complement strand
AGGTAACAGTGGCTGTTTGATCCTTTTCCGTATTACCAGTCGTGGTAGCAGCGGATACAGTGTTAGCGGTAAAGGCAGCAGTAGCGAAGGCAGCGGCAGCGGCGATTGATAAAATGATGGACTTCTTCATGGTAATTCCTCCTCGTGATCAACACGGAAACTTTTTATTGGTTTGATCTGACGAGCCAGTTTCCATTTTCTCCCAAGAAAAATGAAAAAAGGCCCGTCAACACAGCGGGTGGTGTTCCCCTGTGGACGGGTCGTCCTCATCACCATCGTTTTTAAGATGGTTTACGTATGATGAGGTGAGCAAATTATTAACATATGTTGGTTAAAGGGCTAACCCCTTTGTCACTAGTTACTATACATGGATTTTGAGTTGCGTGCAACCACTTTTATAAGATATTTTTATAATAACATAGCATTCTCATGCAAGCGCTCTCAAAGTCGTGATTCATTTAGCTCTGAGTGCGTATAGAAAACACTAAATTTTGCTTTTATATAGGAAGATTCACTACAAGCTCGGCTAATCATGGGTCACGATTACCCATGACTACCCGGCTGACCATTATTTTCCCAAGGCTGATTGGCAATGCCCTGAGCGGCTGGTAGACTAAGCATGTAAGTCAAATACAGGAGATACGCCATGTATAAAAAAATCTGTCTGGCTCTAGTCGTAATGTTGGGGTTAGTTGGCGCAACTGTGACGGCATCACGCCCAGTTCACGCCGAAGCTTTGCATTACGCGATTGCCGCCCAACTTCCCAGCAACCAGATCAATTCATCACTTTCTTATTTCAATTTAAAAGTTACCCCTGGCCAACAACAAACCCTTAATGTTCTCCTCAGCAACTCGGATACTAAAGCCCATCAGTACTCAGTTGCAGCCGTCCGCGCTACGACCAATACCAACGGCGGGATCGATTACACCAAACGTGGCGTCAAGCCAGCCTCTAGTTTAAAAGCCGACTTTGAACAAATGACGCCAAAGAAATTCACGGTTTCAGTACCGGCTAACACCAAGCAAACCGTGCCCGTCCAGCTGAAAGTACCCACGACTGCCTTTACTGGTGTAGTCCTTGGTGGTATTCGCGTGCAAGAGCTCGACGCCAGTTCTACCCAGTCTAAATCCAAAGGCATCAAGCTCAATAATAAGTTCGCTTATGTCCTCGGTGTGACTTTGCAAGAAGTCGATGACTACAGCAATATCAAACCAGAAATGATCCTTCATCGCGCTGGCGCCAAGCAGATCAACTACCGCAACTACATCACCGCAACGCTTGAAAACACGCAGCCTACCGTGATGCACAAGCTTAAAATTTCAGCGAAGGTGCGCAAAGCTGGTAGCCAAGATACCTATCTTTCCACGACCCAAAGTCAAATGACCATGGCCCCGAATTCCAACTTCGATTTTCCCATTTCAACCAAGAATCATCCCCTAGAAGCCGGCGATTACACGCTTGATCTCACCGCCAGCGCCAATGACGGCGATGTGCATTGGCATTTCACTAAGAACTTTACGATTACTCGGACACAAACCAATAAGTTGAATAAAAGTGCCGTTGATTTACAAAAACCAGCTAGTTCTGATAATACGCTGCTCTACATATTCCTCGCGGTGGGGATCGTTATCTTGATCATCGTGATCATCCTCTTCGTTGTGATCCTGAAACCTAAAAAACACAAGCATCCAAAGAAATAACTGATCGATTCAAAAAAGAGAAGTGTCTGACAATTTCAACCGTTGTCAGACACTTCTCTTTTAATATGTATTTGCTTTACGCCACATCGATTGGCGCCGGTTTCCCGTAAAAATACCCTTGCAACACATCCGGCGCATATTTCGCGACAATATCCAAATCGCTTTGATCTTCCACACCTTCCAGCGCGAAGATCTTATGTTCTTTGGCGGCCAAATCGCGCCAGAATTTCAACAGCGGCAAGGCTTCTTTCGTCGTGCCCACCGCCCGAAAATTCTGCAATGCAAACTTATATTCGTTGGCATAAGGGGCTAAGGCTTCAACCAATGCCCGCGTATTGGCGCCAGTACCGACATCGTCAACACATACCCGCAAACCAGATGCCACATATGTTGCCGCTGCCTGGCTCAAAGCATCAATGGAAACATGGTCATCGTGTTCGGTGAGTTCTACGACCAAATGCACCGGCCGTTTCAGATGTAACTCAGCCAATGCCTGCTCAAAAGCAGGATCAACAAATTGAGCTTGGTCCAAGTTAAAGGATAAGAGTGGCAAATCTTTTGGTAATACCGCCAAAGTTTGATCTAATAAAGCGACGATGTCAAAGGCCTGATACTGACGAAAATCGCTTGGCACTTGCCAGTGGTCGCCGTACCACTCACGCAGCAAAAACTCGTAGCCGATCAAGGTTTTGGGGTCGTTGAGCGCATACTTAGGCTGCCCGAAGAATCTGATCATAACTGGCTCACTTTCTCGTCGCATTCGATACCTATGCCCACGCAATCGACGTTTTTTTGAAGTCGTGAAATCTAAGCTACTGATTTCGCACTTTGTGAAATAGTTTCAATTCCGTTCCACGCAAAAAAGCCATCACGCTGATGACCCATCTGCAAAACTTATTGCCACTTAAGGCTCTCATTGCACACACCGGCGATGATGGTTTGGGGGAAGATCATCGCCAATCAGTTTGAGAATAAAACGACCCGCCACAGCAGACCAGAATCGTCTCTGTGTACGGGTCGTCCTCAACCGATCAAAGACCTG
>CAKRHU010000309.1 GCA_934339215.1 uncultured Lacticaseibacillus sp. | reverse complement strand
GTCAATGAGAAGCTCCATCAAATGCCAGACAACCCGACACTGCGCAAAAAGGTGCGTCAAACCTTGGAGCACATCGTCTTTAGCCATGACTTAGATGATTTCTCTGATTACTTGGATGTGTTGACGGGAAGCTTTTATCGCAATGTCTTACAATTGGTCGTCCAATTTGTGCCACCAGTTAAAGTCAAAGTCGCGGTAGTGATCGAACAAACCTTATTGGGTTATATCGACTTATTGGCCTTTTTGATGAACCAGCCTTGGATCGAATTGTCTTCACCTAACGACGAAGAGCTCGATCAAGTGGACTTGGTGATCATGTCGTCAACCGTTCCAGATGTCTATGAAAAGAAAGGCAATGCCTTGACCTTCAAATGGGCGTCAACTTCTTCCAATGACTGGTATGGTGAATTATATTCAACCTTGCGTCAGATCTGGGATGATAAACTAAGTGTGGATGGCGATGGCGACTACTAGCCCGGAACATTTGTGTGTGGCGACCGTGCCGATTTTTAAGGGACTGCCGCATACCCAGTTGGAAAAAATCGAAGCGTTGGTGCATCATAGCCATTTTCCGGCGAACAGCACCTTGTATTTAGAAAATAGTGCTGCTGATGCGCTATACATTTTGCATGCTGGCGCGGTGAAAATTGTGCGCTCAAGTGCTGATGGCCGCCAGCAGTTATTACGGGTGCTTCATGCTGGGGACTTTGATGGCGATCAAGGGCTGTTGATGGATCAACAACATCAAGCCGAGGCGGTGGCGATGGAACCAGTCACTGCCTGTGTCTTATACAAAACAGACTTTCAAGCGCTACTAGCACAATACCCAGCAATTGCCAGCCAAGTGATCTCTGCATTGGCGCAACGCATTGCCGCTCTTGAAACGCAAACCACTTTGGTGACTACAGCTGATGTGGCGACGCGCTTGGCCCATTATTTAGGGGAGCTTGCTGAAGAGCTTGGCGAAACCTTCACCTTGCCGATGAAGAAAAAGGAATTGGCCGAGTTTTTAGGGACGACGCCAGAAACTTTGAGTCGTAAATTGCGCGAGCTAGAAGATGCTGGGGTCTTGAAACAAGGCCCTGGGCGCAAGTTGACGATCCTTGATCTTGAAGCTTTAGCCGGCTAGTTGTCAAACGCGTTTGGATGCGTTATTCTAGACACAACAAACACAACAACAGCGCCTATTTTGGGGCATCAGAGACGAAGCGGTCGGTGTGAGCTTCGAATCCCCTTATTCCAGCGCAAGAGTGGGCATTAATCATGCACGGCCGGACCGTTACCCCAGCAGAGTGTAGCCACAATTGGCTGAACTTTGGGTGGTACCGCGGAAAAAAGAGCCTTTCGTCCCAAACGGATGGAGGCTCTTTTTGTGTTTTTATAGGAGGAAAAAGATGTTAGATATTAAGTTATTGCGTCAAAAGCCGGATTGGGCCAAAGAAAAACTCGCGGCTCGTGGCGTCAAAGCGGAAAAAATCGATGAAGTGTTGGCTTTAGATGAACAACGGCGCACGATCATCCAAGAAACAGAAGGCTTAAAGGCCAAGCGCAACACGGTCTCTGATGAAATCGCTAAAGCCAAGCGGGCCAAAGAGGATGCTTCCGAGCAAATTAAAGCGATGCGTGAAGTCGGCCAACAAGTTGGCAAACTCGATGGCCAATTAAAACAAGTCTCCGAACAAATCAAGCAGATCCTCGAACGCTTACCAAACTTCCCGGCTGACGATGTGCCAATGTCCTTAAATGAAGATGACTCCCGTGAAGAATATAAGTGGGGGACGATCCCGACTTTTGACTTCAAGCCTAAAGCCCACTTTGAAATTGGCGAAGACTTAGGCATTTTGGATTTTGAACGCGCCGCTAAAGTTTCCGGTGCGCGCTTTGTTTACTACATCGGTGCCGGTGCGCGCTTGGAACGGGCAGTGTATAACTTCTTCTTGGACGAACACTATAAAGAAGGTTACACCGAAATGATCACCCCGTATTTGGTCAATGATGACTCGATGTATGGGACTGGCCAATTTCCAAAATTCACTGAAGATGTTTACAGTATCACCAATGATGACCAAAACATGACCTTGATCCCAACGGCAGAAGTGCCATTGGTCAACTTCCATCGCGGCGAGATCATCGATGCGGCCAAGCTTCCTGAATCCTTCACTGCTTTATCGCCAGCTTTCCGTTCTGAAGCAGGATCTGCTGGCCGCGATACCCGCGGGTTGATCCGGATGCACCAATTTAATAAAGTTGAAATGGTCAAGTTCTGCAAGCCAGAAGATTCTTGGCATGAATTGGACAATTTGGTTCATGATGCTGAAGACTTGTTGCAAAAGTTGGGCTTGGCTTATCATGTGATCACCTTAGCCAGTGGGGATGCCAGCTTTACCAGTGCCAAAACCAATGACCTTGAAGTGTGGTTGCCAGCCCAAGATCGCTACCGTGAAATTTCCAGTTGCTCCAACTGCACGGACTTCCAAGCGCGTCGTGCTGGTATCAAGTATCGCGATGACAATGGCAAACCACAATTCGTTCATACGTTGAACGGGTCTGGCTTAGCAGTTGGCCGCGCCGTTGCCGCGATTTTGGAAAACTATCAAAACGCGGATGGTAGTGTCACGATCCCAGAAGTCTTAGTTCCATATATGGGTGGCCAAACCGTCATCACCAAAGCATAATCGTTTGTAAGCAGGAGATAATCACACGTTAATAACGCCAAAATCGGGTCAAGGCACATCGTTAAGATGTGTCTTGGCCCGAT
>CAKRHU010000308.1 GCA_934339215.1 uncultured Lacticaseibacillus sp. | reverse complement strand
TAATTAGAGTTTCTATTCAGATAATAAAAAAAGCCTCGGTTATCGAGGCTTTTTGAATCATGATTATATAATCATGCATGAATACCGATTGCATCTGCATAAAGCCTTAATTTGGTGAATTAAGTTGCAGACAATCTTTTTTTCAGATTTTTTTATAATAATTCTGAAATGACGTCTTGTTCAGCATTCATAAACTCATCAGAGCTACGGATCTCGGTGATTTCAATGCCGTCCATGGCCCGTTGCAATAACCCATCGATGTCGAGTTTGCTTTCATAGTAACGAGACTTATCCAAGTTGGGCTTGGTTTTTGGACGCGGTGGCGCAAAAATCGTGCAGCAGTCTTCAAATGGCATGATCGATAAATCATAGGTATCGATATCTTCTGCCACTTTAATGATTTCATTTTTATCCATCGTCGCCACAGGCCGTAAAATCGGCATGGTGGTTACATCATTGATCGCCACCATGGATTCCAAGGTTTGACTGGCAACTTGTCCAACCGATTCCCCGTTGAAAATTGCTAAAGCATGGCGTTTGTGCGCGATCATGTCAGCTAAGCGCAGCATGAAGCGGCGTTGAATGGTCATCAAGTACCCTTCTGGCACACCCGCTTTAACTGTTTCTTGAATTTCAGTAAATGGCACTTGGATAAATTTGATACTACCGACATAAGGCGTCAATTTTGCCGTTAACTGCTTAGCTTTGGCCAAAGCATTCTCGGAAGTATATGGTGGGGAGAAGAAATGCACCATTTCGATATCCACGCCACGCTTCAACGCAAGATAACCAGCTACTGGTGAATCGATCCCGCCAGAAAGCATCAACACCGCTTTACCAGCCGAGCCAACGGGTAAACCACCAGCCCCTTGAATCGTGGTGGTGGACAAGTAAATCGCTTCGCGGCGAACTTCGACGCGCAAAGTGACATCAGGATGCTTCATTTGCACTTTGAGATCTGGGCGTTCTTCAGTCAACAAGTCCCCGATATCGAGGTTCATGCCGTTAGTATCCAGCTCAAAGGTATGATCGGAACGCTTCGTGGCCACTTTAAAAGTTGACCCAACTGGTGCGGTTTCCCTCATTAAAGCCAGCACTTTTTCATGCACCAAAGTCATGTCTTTGGGCACTTTAACGGATGGGGAGAAGTTTTGGATTCCAAAGACTTGTTGTAAGCGATCCATGACCCCCTGAGAGTCTTCGCCATTGAGTTCAATGTGCAAACGGTCGCGCTTCGGCCGAATGGTAAGGCCTGGGTATTCATGCAAAGCTTTGGTAATGTTGCCGTTCAAACGGCCGATGAAGGCGCTGCGGTTTTTGCCTTTAGTGGACAATTCGCCATAGCGCACCATGATCATGTCGTATTGCATAAAAATTCCTTTCTATTTCAAAAACTATTCTTTTGGCATTAATTTTTCAAACTGCTTGTAGATCTTATCAAACGCCGCGTTGAATTCATCTGCTTCAGCTAAAGTGTTGTTTTCATCTAAGCTCACGCGAATGGCACTGGTGGCCAAATGTGGATCAGCATGCATCGCCGCCAAAGTTGACGATTCCGTCCCCTTTTTCGACGAACAAGCACTCGTGGTGGAAATATAGATTTGATATTGTTCAAAGGCATGCACGATGGTTTCCCCGCGCACACCACGAATGGCAAAGCATAAAATGTGCGGCGCAAAATCAGGCGCTAATTCAGAGAACAAATGCACATTGGGAAATTGTTGCACATGTTCGGCGATGCGTTGGCGAATCGCGGCTTGCTTTTTGACATTGCCGGCTTCATCTTCCAAGTGCAAGCGCAAAGCTTTGGCCATCGCGGCGACTGCTGGCGTGTTTTCAGTGCCTGAGCGCAGGTTTTGCTCTTGGCCACCACCAGTCAACAGCGGTGCAATGTGCTTGCCTTCTTTGGCATAGATGAAACCCGTTCCGCGCGGCGCATGGAATTTGTGCCCGGAGAAGGTGATGAAGTCGATGCGCGGATTGCGCAAAGATTTCATCAAGCCTTTGCCAATGGCTTGCACCGCATCGACATGAAAATGCACAGTTGGATAATCTTTTAGAATATCCGCTACGGCATCGATTGGTTGCATCGCGCCGACTTCATTGTTGACGGCCATGACCGATACCAAAATCGTGTCATCGCGCATTGCGGCTTTTAAATCAGCTGGGTTGATGAAACCACGATGATCAACTGGCAAGTAAGTGACCTCAAAGCCCAAACTTTCCAATTGCTTCATTGAATTGATGACCGCTGGATGTTCAACTTGCGTGGTGATCAAATGCTTGCCAAACGGCCGCTTTTCAATCGCAGTACCTTTAACCACCCAGTTGTCACCTTCCGTCCCACCAGAAGTGAAAAAGATTTCATCAGGCTTAGCTTGGATCAAGTCGGCGATTTGCTTGCGCGCCCCTTCCAACATTTGATAGGCCTTATCCCCTAGTGCGTGCAATGAACTGGGGTTGCCAGCAAAGTTTTCGGAAACTTTGTTGTACGTGTCCAACGCCGCGGGATCGATTTTAGTGGTCGCGGAGTTATCAAAATAAATCATGAGTCGCCATTCCCTTTCAAATTGTAAGTTGCTGTTTGCGATTATAACATAGTATTTAGGGCTTGTGCCACTGTTTGCGCCAAGTCACTCACGCTTTTGATGTCCGACAGCGTTAATGTTTCAGGCCGCCATCTGGCGTTAGTGGTCTAGTTACGTTCCAGTGATTTGAAATTGGGACTCCAGCTGGCCACCGGTACGTGGAGAGGGTCCTCGCCGGAGCTAGCCGAGAT
>CAKRHU010000307.1 GCA_934339215.1 uncultured Lacticaseibacillus sp. | reverse complement strand
AGCGGCTTTTTGCTCGACCAATTGAGCGTAGCAAGCCGTCGGTGCGTTGCTTCGAAAAGCTCGACGTTGTCCAGTCTATGTCTTTGGGAAGAGAAGTGATGGGCTGCAATCATTTTGCTTCACGCCACGCCACTTTTTTCAATTGAGACAACACGCTCGCAAAAGTCTTTTGCTTGAGTGCGTTGCAGTCGATCTCGTTTGATTCGTCTGCTAGAAGCGGGTATACTGACTCTCATTAAGGGCACTTGTCGGCGGTGCCCGGATCAAATTGCCGATGACACTGAACAGTGTGGAAAGGATACTATGCGCATTAATATTTTACAGCACACACCAAATGAAGGGCCTGGCGCGATTTTGACTTGGACCCAGGCGCGAGGACATCAAACGTTTGTCTACCATCCTTACCAATTTGGCCAAATCCCGACTGCCGATGAGACAGATGTCTTGGTGTTATTAGGAGGGCCAATGAGCCCTAATGATGACTTGCCGTGGATCCTGCAAGAACGAGAGCTGATTCAAACCTTGCTCGATGCCGATAAGCCGATGTTTGGCGCTTGTTTTGGGGCGCAACAGATCACCAAGGCCTTGGGTTATCCTGTGTCTAAAGCGCCAGCTAAAGAAGTTGGGTGGGCACCAGTGTACTTGCGAAGTCACGCCATTGCAGGCCTTCCTGAGCAGTTGACACCTTTACATTGGCATGAAGAAATGTTTGAGATCCCTGAAAGTGCAGAATTGCTTTATTCTAGTGACGCTGTGAAGAATCAAGGCTTTGTGCTGGGTCATCACATTGTCGGATTGCAATTTCACCTCGAAGCGTTGGCGGATAACGTCAGAGAAATGGTGGTCAATGACTATCCATACCTAGAAGGGTCAGTACTTGGACAAACTGCGGAGGATATTTTGAAGCGACCAGTCCCGGTTGAAAACCAACAGGCCATTTTCGAGATCTTGGACTTTATCACGGAAAGAAAATAAAAAAGCGCCTCGTCGATTACAATTTCGACGAGGCGTTTCCGTGGTTAATGACGATGTTGTTTCCCGGCGTTACGGTTTTGCTTACCGGAATTACGATTATTTTTCGTGATGCCTGGTTTGGCTGGATCAAGTGGCGCGGACACAGCAGGTTCAACAGGAGCATCGAAGGTGTGTTCATCCACCACGATCACTGGTGGGTTCTTTTCCATTTCCGCATCCAAGCGTTTGCGGATGTTTGGCGTGATGATGTAAGTGACGATCAATTGTTGAATCATGATGATCACCCCACCAGCCAAGAAGTAAAGCCCTAAGCCGGCGTTATACATCAAACAGAACACGAAAGTCATGATCGGGGAGATCAAGGCGCTGGTTTGCATCGCCTTGCGTTGTTCAGGCGCGACGCCTTGCAGCATCACCCAACTTTGCACCAAGTAGAAGGCCGTTGCGGCAAAGGTGATGATCAAACTGGAGTGTCCTAACTGAATCCCAAAGAAGGTACTCTTGGAGATTTCAGGGGAGTAGGCTACGGCTTGATACAAACCTGAGAAAATTGGCAGTTGGATCAGCAAAGTCAAGCAACCCATGGACGGGATCATGCTGGTGCCGTTTTTCTTGTAAACTTCTTGCATCATTTGGTTTAAGCGCATGGTTTCTTCCTGAGTGATACCAGGCTTTTTCATTTGTTTTTGAATGATGTCCAGTTGCGGTTTTAAGATCTTTTGTTTTTCTTGGCTGGCGGTCATATTGCGTTGTTGGTTGAGCATGGCAGGCAATAAGACCAAACGCACGACCAAGGTGATCAACAAGATGGCGATCCCATAGCCGTTAGGGTTGTTTAAACCTTGGGCAATCCATTCCATCAAGTGCTGCAAAGGTTTGCCGATAATGTTGTAAAACATCCCGAAAAATCCTGTTGGTGGCTTCATGGTGCCAGATGTCGCTTGTTGCTTACAAGCCGTTAAAAACAACCCTAAGCTGGCGATGCCACCCAGTGTCGCCCATTTTTTTATTCTATGCATGTTGTCTATCCCTTCATCCGTTACTGCCAATAACTATACTTGACAGGGCCGCGGGTTTCAATACTTGACTTGAAACTCGTCATAAGGGAAGTCCTTATCCAGCACGTGTTCTTCGTAAGTTGCCACGCGACCACTAGGCGTTGGGCTGGCTTTGACGGCGGCAGCAAACTTGGCCATATTCAACGCCGGGCCTTGCGCTTCGATATACACCGAGCCATCCCAAAGATTTTGGACAAAGCCGCGGATTTTTAATTGATCAGCGACGCGCTTAGTCATCCAGCGAAAGCCGACGCCTTGCACCATGCCAGTGACGCGCATTGATTTTGTAATTTCTACCATTGCGAACCCTCCAAGCCTATTTTATCACAACCACAAGACTGTTATACTCAAGAAGAAACCTGAGGAGGGTCATTATGGAATACATTGCATCACCAAAAAACGAACACATCAAAGCCGCCAAGAAATTAACGGTTAAAAAATATCAAAAAGGCGGCGACGCTTATTTGTTGGAAGGCTGGCATTTGGTCCAAGAAGCAATCAAATCTGGGCAAACCCCACGCCGGATCTACGCGACGGAAAAATTCATCGAAGAACGCGAATTGCGGCCTTTTTATGAATTGATCACCGAAATCAGCCCAGAAGTGGCCAAGCATTTAGCTGAAACGCCAACGCCACAAGGTATTTTTGCCATTATGCCGCGCGAGCTTGGCTCGTTGCCTGAACAATTGAGCGGGCAATACTTGTTATTAGACGGCATTCAAGATCCTGGTAATGTTGGGACCTTGGTCCGGAC
>CAKRHU010000306.1 GCA_934339215.1 uncultured Lacticaseibacillus sp. | reverse complement strand
ACACTTACGCTGCCGGACAGCAAAAGCCAAAACGGAACTCAGATGATGTCATCTGAGTCCCGTGATCGGTAGTTCTAGTGGTGGTAGTCTGCGATATACTTTTCTAATTTGCGCCGGGTGCGTTCGCGTGCGCGTTGGACTTGTTGTGGTTGTTGATATAACGTGCCATTCATTTCTGCAATGAAGCTTTGCGCTTCAATGGCTGACAGTTGGTCGAGAAATTCGTGTAATTCGATCCCCATCAAAAGCGCATCCTCATAAGTACGCGACGATTCGTGTACTTGAGTTTCAGGTGCTTTTGGCAATAAGATGACCTTTTGATCGATGGTGCGTTTTAAAGCCAAATTCAGGCGTACTAAGCCGTTAAGTTGAGAATGTACGACTAAACGAAAATAGGAGCCGAATTTTGAACCAGTCTCGCCATTGAAGGTCAAGATCGCGCGTAGTAAGGCCGCTCGTGATTCTTGAAGCCAATCGTCGCGGTCAAATCCGCTTAGGTGATAATGCGCGATCATCTTGTTCAACATGGGCTGATATTGTCTGAATAACGCTTCAAAGGCATCAGAATCATGTGCTGCTAACTTGACGAGGTCCATGATTTCAGTTTCAGTGATCTCATCACCCCCAAAAACTTTGGGCATGACTACCCCACATTTCATTGTATAAGTAGAGGTGATTTGAACCTAAAATCTTATCGGCCATGAGTTGATGCCCAAGCACAAAAAAAGCCTTGACCCCATCAGGGCCAAGGCTTTGCGACGTTATGAACGGCGGCGCAAAAGTTGTTCAGTTAAGCGGATCAAGGTGTGTTTGGCAGGTGCTTCAGGCAAAGTACTCAAGCCTTTAAGTGCTTGGTCCGTGTAGTCGGCGGCCATTTTTCTGGCGTGTTCAACGCCTTGATATTGGTCGACCAATTGCATGATGGCAGCCAAATCGTCAGATGTCATCGCTTGTTGCTTTTGTAAATAAGGTAAGAAGGCGGCGCGAGCTTGACTCATGGCTAAAATCAGTGGCGCGGAGTAAACGCCCTGCTTCATGTCTTCATGCACTGGCTTGCCTAATGTATCGGCGTCTGCGGTGTAATCTAAAATGTCGTCTAATAACTGAAAGGCGATGCCGATGTTCAAGCCGATTTTTTCAACTTTTTTGGCAAAACGCAAGGATTGGCCGCTTTCGTAGGCACCGATGAAACTCGATAAGGCAAATAATTGGCCAGTTTTACCAGAAACTTGGCTCAAGTAGTGCTCAATGTCCATAGCGTAGTTGTAGCGCGTGGCCATTTGTTCCAATTCGCCGTTGAGTAACTTTTCCATCGACCCAGCATCTTGTTGGACGGAACGTAAATCACTGGCGTAGTTGGCGATCAACTTGAAGCACACAACGAATAAGTAATCACCTGCATATACGGCCACATCTTCACCGAATTGGGCTGAAATCGTCGGCAATCCGCGGCGCACGCTGGATTTGTCGATGATGTCGTCATGCACCAAAGTCGCATTGTGCAAGGCTTCAACGGCTGCGGCTAAGGCGATCATTTTGTCAGCGTCGCGATTCTTAGCGAATTGGGAAAATAATAAACAATAAGCTGGCCGTAACAACTTGCCGCCGGCGTTGATCATGTCGACTAAGGCGTCAGCGACTTTGGTGTTTTGTGGCTTGATTTCGGTTTGGATCAACTGCAAGGTGGCAGTCAGTTCAGAGGCGACTTCAGGATAGTCCGCCCACATTGGATGGATCAACATGCTTTTCTCCTTTGATGGCGATCAAAGCGCAATCGACTGAGGGTTTGGATATGTTCGAATAAGAAGTTGGCGGCAACCCCGACAGCGATGCCAGCTAAGATCCCCATAAAACTTAAAATCGGCAAGTACAACATCACGGTCCAAGATTGCGCGATCCAACTGGCGACGACTAGCTGCCCCACATTGTGCAAAATACCACCAGCGGCACTGATGCCGATCATCGACACGCGTTTTTCACCGAGCTGTTTGATCAACAACATGCCTAACCACGATAACACTGCGCCAGCGCCAGAGTATAAGAACGTTGACAGCGTGCCGCCGAGCAAGGTGGTCAACACTAATCGTAATAACATCAATAAGAAACTGTCAGAGGTCGACATCGTAAATAGCGAAATAATGGTGATCAAGTTAGCCAGGCCAAGCTTGGCACCAGGGGCAAAGGCAAAGGGGAAGGGGATCATGCGCTCAAGCAAGCCAATGATCACGCCTTGTGCACAAAGCAACGCGATGAAAATGACTTGACGGGTGCGGTCTGGTCGATAATTCATTCTGTTACCATCCCTCCCGTATTGTTTCCGCTGGTGTGTCCGGTGGATTTGATTTCAACTAACAACTTGTGAGGCAAACAGACAATCGTTTGCCCAGGTTTGGAAATTTTACCTTTGCGAACACAAACTTGATCAGAGCAGTTCGCATCTTTGATTTGGATCTTGTTACCAGTGGTGACAATCGTGTTCCAGTCATGGCCATCATTATACTTCCAAGTAGTCGTGCCTTTGTGTCCGGTCAACTTGATGCGATAAACCTCTTTGCCATCATGGGTGACGACTGCGGTATAGACGGCTTGACTACTGGTTGGTTGCGCGGCTTGGCGGCTGGCTTCTTGGTGCGCAAAAATAAAATATGGGATGAAGGAGCCAATCAACAACAAAACCACGATGATAACGTCGAAGGGTTTGATCATTTTTAAATAGTGTTTCATCAAAAGCTCCCTTCGAAAAAAGTTGGTGCATCATGGTGTATCGTCGAGTTCAGCCAAGCAACGC
>CAKRHU010000305.1 GCA_934339215.1 uncultured Lacticaseibacillus sp. | reverse complement strand
TGCGTTGGGGCAATGAGTTTTGGTCAAGCAGGGACCCATGCATGACTGAACTTTGGATCCAGATCAAAGCCAACAAGTGATCAAACATGCACTAGATCTCGGGATCAACTTTTTTTGACACGGCCAACACTTATTCAAAAGGGACTAGTGAGGAATATTTAAGACGCGCGCTGAAAAATCTGACAACGCGTGATCAAGTGGTGATTGCCTCAAAAGTCTACTTTAATCAAGGCGGTTATCCAAAGCGGCAATCGACCGTGAAATTGACGGGGTCCTCAAGCGACTTGGGACGGATTACTTGGATTTATACATCATCCATTGCTTCGATTATGACACGCCAATTTTAGAAACCATGTCGGCGCTTAACGATTTAGTTAAGGCTGGTAAGGTGCGCGCCATTGGGGCATCGGCGATGTTTGCTTATCAGTTCTACAACATGCAACTGGCAGCTCGAGATCACGGACTGACGCCTTTTGTCGCGATGGAGAACCATTATAACTTGCTATATCGTGAAGATGAACGCGAAATGATCCCGTTATGCAAGCAAATGGGGGTGTCTTTGATGCCATACAGTCCACTGGCGGCTGGGCGCTTGGCACGGCCGAGTTGGGACGCCAACACCTTGCGTTCAAAAACCGATGTCGTGGTCAAAGGCAAGTATGATCATACTGAAGCACAAGACCTTGAAATCACCAAGCGCGTCCATGAACTGGCTGAAAAACGTCAAGCGACGATGGCATAGATCAGCATCGCTTGGCAGTGGGCCAAAGGGGTGGCCGCTTCGATCATTGGTGCGACTAAGGCCAAGTACCTTGATGATGTGGCTGGGGCCTTCAATGTGCAACTGACGGCTGATGAAATTGATTATTTAAAAGCCGCTTATGTTCCGCATGAAGTCATTGGGGCCATCACACAAAATCTACCTCAAGGCGTGATGCTTTTGGATGCGGATAAGACATAACTGCGCAAGTCGTGGTCGACACAGATCACGACTTTTTTGAATAGTCGCTATGTGGCGCTTTAGTTACAAACCCAAGTGTTTGTTGGGTGACAGCCAGTAACATGTTACAATCTAATTCGAGGTGAAAATGATGGTGATGGCAGTAACGCGTAAAACCTTAGCAACACAGATCCAACACGGCACCACAGTTTTAGAGCTGTGGGCGCCTTGGTGTGGGCCTTGTAAAATCATGAGCCCGATGATGGCGAGTTTGGAAGCTGAACTGCCGATGCAAGTGGTCACGATGAATATCGATGACGACAAAAGTGTCGCCGAGCAGTTTCACATTCAAAGTATTCCAGCAATGATCGTCTATCACGAAGGCAAACCGTATGAAAAAATCGTCGGGGCTTATCCCAAAGCAAAACTCAAAGCTCATCTTGAAAAAAGCATCGAGGCAGCTGCACATGCATAACGAGCTCCTAGAAGTGTGCCTGCTTGCCGGGCGCATTATGATCGAAGGTGGCAGTGAAATGTACCGCGTGGATGATACCATGCGGCGCATCGCCGTTAATGGTGGCGCCCAAGATGCCTTGGTGTTCACCACACCGACTGGGATTTTTATCGGGTTAGGCAATGAATCTAAAACCTTGCTTTCCCCGATCGATAAGCGCTCAATCGACATGGAAAAAGTGGCGCAAGTCAATCAACTGTCTCGAAGCTTTGCGGCACATGAGCTCGGCTTACATGAATTGCATGAAGCCTTGCATCATTTGGATCAAAATACACCATTTTTCCCATTTTGGTTGCAGGCGTTTGCCGCTGGCGTGTGCAGTACCATGTTGATGGTGGTATTTGCGCAAGCGTACGACTGGTTTGATATGCCGTTGGCCGCAGTAGTTGGCGCATTAGGGTTCATTGCCTATGCCAAAATTAGTCCACTGACCCGCGTGCGCTTTATTTCAGAGTTAGGTGGGGCGTTTGTGGTCGGGGTCACGGCCTGGGCAGGCGTTAGACTCGGTGTCGGTCGCAATCTCGATAATGTGATCATTGGCGCGGTGATGCCGTTGGTCCCAGGTGTGGCGATCACCAATTCAATTCGCGACATGTTGGCGGGCCATTTGTTGTCTGGCATTGCCCGAGGCATGGAAGCCTTATTGTCTGCGGCTGCGATCGGTGTCGGCATCGCATTGATTTTTCGATTTTTCTAGGAGGGCGCCATGCCATATTGGTTACAGTTTTTGGTCCAATTAAGCTTTAGCTATGTGTCGACGGTGGCGTTTGCCATTATTATCAATGTGCCGCGCCGGGCGTTGAACTTCGCTGGCTGGGCAGGCGCGATCGGCTGGATCGTCTATTGGGTGTTGACCTATGATCTCGATGTTGGCCGCATGATGGGGAATTCGCTCGGGGCATTTGCCATTGGGATCTGTGGCATGATTTTCTCCCGCATCAAAAAAATGCCGGTGATCATTTTTAACATTCCCGGTTTAGTCCCGTTAGTGCCTGGCGCCACTGCCTATCAAGCCGTACGTGCGCTAGTTTTAGGCCAAATCGATAAAGCCTCTAAGCTCACCGTGCGCGTGGCGATGGTGGCAGGGGCGATCGCTGTCGGATTTATGCTGGCGCAACTGTTAGCGGAACAAACTTATCGTCACCCAGTTGGCGGCAAGTACAAAGCGTGATATGATAAGGGTATGCGATGAGTCGAGTAACCACGCACTATGTGGTGAAAGCTGCAGCTGGCAGGCATGAATCACCACCCGACGGATTTCGGGGCCAGTGGATAAGCGGTTGTGGAGCCACACTGTCCTTATCTATTCGTAGATACTGCTAAAAAAGGATCACGACATT
>CAKRHU010000304.1 GCA_934339215.1 uncultured Lacticaseibacillus sp. | reverse complement strand
GTTTGGGAACAAATTCTTTTTTCCCTACTTTTCCGCAAAACAAAAACGCCTATTTCTAGGCGTTTGTTGTTCCTGACTGGTCCTGAATTGGTGCGAATATGTGCCAGGCGGGATTCGAACCCGCGACAAATGGTTTAGAAGACCATTGCTCTATCCAACTGAGCTACTAGCACGTTTTCATCATATTAGTATAAATATTCAAATCACCGCTGTCAATTCAAATCGCTTGCACCACGCCTAGGCGTTCGCTACACTAACAGTATCATGTGAACGAAATGAGGAACATGCAATGAAACTCAATCAATTCGGCCGCCTGACCCCGAAAACGGCCACTCAACTTAAAGAACTCAACCAAATCGGTTTTGACGCGGATCCAGACTTACCTTTTGCCCAAAGCCTCGCGAAAAATTATCGCTTGTTGTTTCCAGAAGCGTTAAATGCCACACAACAGGATCAAGCGTTAAATGCCATCGCTGTCGACGATCACCAAACCTTGGCTGCTTGGTTGGCCACTGAACCCATCAGCATGACGCGCACCCAATTTTACGCTGTCGCCTTGCAGTTGTTAGGCTTTCATCCTGAGTTCAAAGACTTGGCACAAGCGGTAGCACAAATGCAAAACGCCCAATTACCCGTGGTTGATGCCGATCTCGATACGACGACTGCTTTTCTCGAAGCGTTATATCTCCTATTGAATACGCGCACGCCAAAGCTTGTGACCTATCTCGATGACTTGGCCAATCGTGGCTTCTTTAAAGATTTCCAGACTGACAACCAAATCCCGCAATACTTATTTTTCAACGGTAAAAGCCAAGCCGTGTTTGATCCGCGCCAATTGACCCGCGAGGTTGTTTGGGTGGAATCTGATTTGGATACTGATGAGGATGGGCAACGCGACTTACTCGAAACCACCATTTTTCGGCCCAAAGCCACCGATCTCGGTACCAAAATGCCGGCCTTGTTCACCGCAAACCCCTACTTCCATGGCACGAACGATGAACAAGTTGAAGCGGCGACCCATATTCCTGAACCGACCCTTGCCGTCAAAACGCAAAGCCACACCAAAGCAGACGTCACTTATCACGAACCTGAGCCTCAGGATCTGCCTCGAAAACAAGCAACTGGCGAAACCCAAACTGCCACCAGTTACGCCAGTGAAAATGGCATCTACAGTTTAAATGACTATTTCTTAAGCCGCGGTTTTGCGACGGTTTATTCTGCTGGTGTGGGCACGCAAGGTTCCGACGGCTTGCGCAGTGTCGGCGGCCCCAGCGAAACGGCCAGTGCAGTGGCTGTGATCGAATGGCTCAATGGTTCTCGTCGCGCCTTTGCCGATCGCACCCGCACCACCACTATTAAAGCCTGGTGGTGCAATCACAAAATCGCGATGACTGGGAAATCTTATCTGGGAACCTTGGCCATTGCCGCAGCGACTAGTGGTGTTAGAGGCTTGAAGACCGTGATTTCAGAAGCCGCGATTTCCAGTTGGTATGACTACTATCGCGAAAATGGTTTAGTCGTCGCCCCAGGTGGTTTCCAAGGTGAAGATGCAGATGTCTTAGCCGTAGATACTTTTTCTCGGTTGAAACAAGCTGGCGACATGTTAGGCATTCAGGCCAAATGGGATGCTTCTCTCAAAGCCATCAGCGAAGCCCAAGATCGCACCACCGGCGATTACAATGCCTGGTGGGATGCCCGCAACTATCGCAATCACCTCAAAGACATTCACTGTGACATTGTTTCCGTGCATGGTTTAAACGATACCAACGTCAAGCCTGCCAATGTGATCCGCCTGTTCAACGGGCTCAAAGATTTGCCGATTCAAAAAAAGCTCTTCTTGCATCAAGGCCAACACGTGTACTTAAACAACGTGCAGTCCCTTGATTTCACCGATCAAATGAACTTGTGGCTGACCAATAAATTACTAGGGGTGGACAATGGCGCCAACGACACGATTCCAAATGTGCAAGTGCAAGATAACGTTGAACCGCAAACTTGGCATCAATACGACGTTTTTGGACCCTCTCAAACCAAGTCCTTAAACTTGGCAAGTGATTGGACCAGCGAACGGTCCAGTTTTGCTGACAACGCCACCGCTACTTTCAACACTGAACACGACACCAGCGCCAGTTTTGAAAAAGCCATCATTCAACCAACAAGCGCTTATTCGGACAGTCGTCTGTGGTTGACGCAAGCGCCACTGGATCAAGATCTAGTCTTAGATGGCACCCCTGAAATCAGTTTGAAGCTTTGGATCGACGCTCCAACGGCAATTTTAAGTGTGCGCTTGCTCGATTTAGGTGAGGCCCAACGCTTCGGTGAAACTGCCAGCATCGTCGCCCGCGACGGTTATCAGCTCGGCTATGATTTCAAAACGCAAGATATTGTCGAATTTGCGCCTGCTAAAGCAACTGCCGCCAAGCTGATCAGTTACGGCCACGTCAATGTGCAAAATCCTGAAAACGCCTATGAAATTCAAACCATTACGCCAGGCGAGCCCTTCAGCGTGCACTTCGACTTGCAACCTACGCATTACGTGTTGCCTGCAGGCCGCCAGTTAGCCTTGATCATTCACGGTGCCGACATGGCACAAACGATTCGGCCGACTGCTGTGGTCAATTATCATCTCGACCTTGCTCATTCTACCCTGAAGCTGCCTTTGCGTTAAATAGCAAAACCGCCACTCCAAAAATGGAGTGACGGTTTTTTAATGGGGCTTAAAATCCAAAGCACAACAAATCCACGAAACAGTTGCCTATTTCGTGGATTTGCGGCGTTTATGCCTATTTGATTACGTTCATG
>CAKRHU010000303.1 GCA_934339215.1 uncultured Lacticaseibacillus sp. | reverse complement strand
ATCCTCCTTCAAAAGCGTTTTTCTACTATTTATACTGTAACACGTTGGCCCCGTGGCGCACACGACTTGTTTATGCTAAGATATAGAGTAACTGTTGAACTTTCAACAAATGATCGGTCAATGCGAAATTTTACCCCAGACACTGGGGCGATTTTTTGCGTATTCGAAAGGAGCTTATTATGATCTACAAAGTATTGTACCAAAAAGACAAGGTGGTCAACCCCCGCCGCGAAACGACTCAAACCCTTTACATCGACGCCGACTCCGCTGTGGCGGCACGTAGCTTGGTGGAAGAAAACACCCCATACAACATCGAATACGTGCAAGAATTGTCAGGCAAATTCTTGGAATTCGAACAAAAAGAACCTGACTTCAAGTTGACGGAGTTCTAATTGAATGAAACTCAACATTAAGAACAATGAAACTGCCGTATTTGCCATCGGCGGTTTAGGCGAAATCGGGAAAAACATGTATGGGGTCCAATACCAAAACCAGATCATCGTCATTGACGCTGGGATCAAATTTCCAGAAGACGATCTCTTAGGTATCGACTATGTCATTTCCGATTACTCCTATTTGGTGCAAAACCAAGACAAAATCAAAGCCTTGGTGATCACCCACGGGCATGAAGACCATATCGGTGGCATTCCTTACTTCTTAAAACAAGTGCCGAACGTCCCAGTCTTCGCTCCACCGTTGGCTGCGGCATTGATCCGTGGCAAACTGGAAGAACACGGCTTGGTCCGGTCGACGAAAATGACGGAACTCAAAGAAGATTCTGTCTTGAAGTTTGGCCCGATCACCGTGGACTTCTTCCGCACCACGCACAGTATTCCTGATACGTTAGGCGTTGCGGTCCACACGCCAAGTGGTGTGATCGTTGAAACTGGGGACTACAAGTTTGACTTGACCCCAGTCGGCGACCAACCTGCGCCGAACTTGCAAAAAATGGCGCGTTTAGGCGAAGAAGGCGTTTTGCTGTTGATGAGTGATTCCACCAACGCTGAAATCCCTAACTTCACCAAGTCTGAACGCTTCGTCGGCCACTCCATTCGCCATATTTTTGATGGGATCGACGGTCGGATCATTTTTGCCACTTTCGCGTCTAACATTTCGCGGATTGCGCAAGCTGCCGAAGCGGCAATGGCCCATGACCGTAAAATCGCCGTCTTTGGTCGCTCGATGGAAACTGCGATGGTCAATGGTCGCGAACTCGGCTACTTGGATATTCCCGATGACGTGTTGATCGACGCGCATGAATTAAACAAGTTGCCAGCCAACGAAGTGATGATTTTATGTACCGGCTCTCAAGGCGAACCAATGGCTGCCTTGTCTCGCATCGCCAACGGCACCCACCGTCAGATTTCCATTCAACCTGGCGACACGGTGATTTTCTCTTCCAACCCGATCCCTGGTAACACCACTTCGGTCAACCACGTGATCAACGAATTGGAAGAAGCTGGCGCCGAAGTCATCCACGGCAAAGTCAACAACATCCACACTTCTGGTCACGGTGGCCAAGAAGAACAAAAGTTGATGTTGCGCTTGATGAAGCCGAAATACTTCATGCCGATCCATGGTGAATACCGGATGTTGAAGATCCACACCGAATTGGCCCAAGAAACCCATATTCCAGAAGAAAACTGCTTCATTATGGAAAATGGTGACGTCTTAGCGTTAACTGCTGATTCTGCGCGCCGCGCTGGTCACTTCCCTGCCGCTGATGTTTACATCGATGGTAACGGGATCGGTGATATCGGCAATGCCGTGATCCGCGATCGTCGCACCTTGTCTGAAGAAGGCTTGGTCGTTGTCGTCGCCACGATCAATATGCAAAAACAAGCGGTATTAGCTGGTCCTGACTTGTTATCACGTGGGTTCATCTATATGCGTGAATCTGGTGAACTGATCAACCAAGCCCAACGCCGCGTTTACCGCACCATCAAAAATACCTTTAAGAGCAACGAAAAGGTCACGGAAGGCATGCTTAAAGATGCGATCACGTCAAATCTGCAAAGCTTCTTGTTCGACAAAACCGAACGCCATCCGGTGATCTTACCGATGTTGATCTTACTGTAGAACCTTTGAACCGATTTGCTTTCGTCGCAAATCGGTTTTTTATTGCAATGAAATGAGTATTTAAATAGTAAGCGATTGCATAATATGAGAGAATCCATTTATTGGGGGGATTTTTTTGCAGACGAAACCGCGGCGATTGAAACCAAAATATGAAGCGTGCATTATGGCTGATCACCATACTTTTATTAGTCGGCTTATTATACTGGCGCACGCAGTTGCTTCGCGCAGCCCAACCAGCAGACATAGCGCCAAAGGCCACGCAGTCTGCCACCAATGCCAAACCCACTGAAACACTTGTCAAAGCTAAACTCAAACAACAATGGACCAAACAGTTGGCGAAAAATTCTGACTTGCCGATCAGCATTGCGGTTTATTCCAAACAATATGGCTTTACGTTGGCCATGAACAATCACAAAACTAAAGCGCACACCACTGCCAGCATCGTCAAAGTCGCCATGTTGACTCAACTGCTGCATCAACATGCGCAAAACCACGATACGTTATCAGGTACTGAACGCGCTGCGGCGGTTGGTGCCATCGAACACTCCAACAACGTCGATGCGACCACCCTGTATCATGCCATCGGTCAAGGTCAAGGCTTGACCACTTTATTCAGTAATTTAAAAATGTCACAGTCACGCGCCTATGCATCCGGTTGGGTCAGCACCACCACCACAGCAAGTGACCAATTGAAATGATTAAATGAAATCTTTGGCAATGGCACTTATTTAACCGCCAAGTCCAAAGCG
>CAKRHU010000302.1 GCA_934339215.1 uncultured Lacticaseibacillus sp. | reverse complement strand
GCTAACACCATGTCGGAAGCCCCTTTGGACACTTCTGTCCCGGTGATCCCCATGCCGATGCCGATGTCAGCGGCTTTTAAGGCTGGGGCATCATTGACACCGTCGCCAGTCATTGCCACAACTTTTCCTTTTTTCTGCCAAGCGTTGACGATGCGGACTTTGTGTTCTGGGGCCACGCGAGCATATACCGAATATTTTTCCACATTGTTCGAGAATTCAACGTCCGATTGTTCATCGAGTTGGGCCCCGGTGATCACCGCGGCATCATCGCCTGGTTCAATGATCCCCAAGCGCCCAGCAATCGCTTCGGCAGTATCTTGATGGTCCCCAGTGATCATCATTGGGCGAATTCCTGCGGCTTTGGCCTCCGCAACCGCAGCTTGCACTTCTGGGCGTTCAGGATCGATCATCCCCACTAACCCGGCGAAAATCAAATCATGCTCGACAGACTCGCTATCCACGGTTGACGGAATCGTCTCGATGACTTTGTATGCCATCCCGAGCACCCGCAAAGCTTGAGTGGCAAGGACTTTGTTCGTATTTAAAATATCTTGGCGATTGCCATCCGTCATATCATTTGCACGATCACCAAAAGCCAGTTGTGTGGCGCGCTTCAATAATTGATCTGGCGCCCCTTTAGTGGCCACCAAGTAGCGACCATTTGGCAATTGGTGAATCGTCGTCATCAATTTCCGTTCAGAATCAAACGGTACTTCGGCAACACGCGGCATTTGAGCAAGTTCTGCGCCAAGGTCAAAATGTTGTTTTTGACCATAAGCCACTAAGGCCGTTTCCGTTGGGTCCCCGAGCATCGTCCCATCAGGCTGAATTTGCGTGTCGTTGGCAAAATTCATCACCGTCATTAACAAGTTGCCACCGGCGATGCCATCCGTTGCCTCGTGCAGTTGCCCGTCATAGTAAACTTTTTCGACGGTCATTTTATTTTGGGTCAACGTCCCGGTTTTATCCGAAGCGATGATTTCCGTTGAGCCTAAAGTTTCCACGGCCGGTAACTTGCGGACTAACGCTGAGCGCTTGGCCATTTTCTGCGTGCCTAAGGCCAAAATAATCGTGACAATGGCCGGCAAGCCTTCAGGAATAGCCGCGACAGCCAAGGAAATTGCCGTTAAGAACATTTCTGGGACACTCGCTGCTTGACGCCAGATCCCCACGCCAAACACGATAGCGGCGATCACTAAAATCATGATCGTCAAGGTTTTGCCTAACGCCTTCAAGTTATCTTGCAGAGGCGTTGTGGTTTCTTTAGCGGTGTTGATCATTGTGGCAATTTGGCCGACTTGCGTTTGCATGCCTGTGGCCACCACCACGCCGACACCACGACCATAGGTGATGTTGGTGTTCATAAAGCCCATGTTTGTACGGTCCCCGATACCGACATTATCACCTTGCAAGGTTTCAACGTCTTTTTCCACAGGGACAGATTCACCAGTCAAGGCAGATTCTTCGATTTTCAAGTTGGCGGATTCGATCAAACGCAAGTCCGCCGGCACCACATCGCCGGCTTCGATCAAGACGATGTCACCGACCACAAGCTCTGTGCTAGGAATGGTCAACACATTGCCATCACGGCGCACATGGGCGTCAGGCGTGGCCATTTTGGCTAAGGCATCGATGGCTTCTTCGGCTTTAGATTCTTGGAACACGCCGAAAATCGCGTTTAAAATCACCACGGCTAAAATGATCCCGGCATCGGCCCATTCATGCACCACGAGGCCTGCCACTAAAGCGGCGACTAATAGCACAATAATCATGAAATCTTTGAATTGATCGGCAAAACGCCGCAACATCGATTTCTTTTTGGCTGAGGCTAAGGCGTTAGGGCCATTTTGGTCGAGGCGCTGTTTGGCTTCGACGGTCGTTAAGCCGCTGTCAGCTTGGCTTTGCGTCGCGGTTAAAGTTTCTTGAATCGTTTGCGCGTATTCGGGTTTGGTCAATTGGGGATCCTCCTTGTGTTTGGTAAAAAAAATGAGGCTTACAAACTGCGCGCGCAGTTCATAAGTCTCACTAATTAAGGCAACACCAGCTATAACTTGTTGGTGACGTTGCCGCGGCAGATGCGCCGCTAGTTACTCCCTTATGTGACAACTTCAGTATACCGGACTAGGCAGTGAAGTTGCAAGCTATATTCAAATAATTACTTATGCTTTCCAAAAGTCGTCAAATACGGTGATGGGCAAATGCCGCTTATGGGCAGAACGTTGATACCAGGCTTCGATTTTTTCAGCAGCTTGGGTGTCGATGTCTTTGCCTTCCAAGTAGTCGTCAATATTGCGATAAGAAACGCCTAATGCGACTTCATCAGGTAAGGCTGGGCGGTCTTCTTCAAGATCAGCCGTTGGCGCTTTTTCATATAAGTGAGCAGGCGCGCCAAGTTCCTTGAGTAAGGCCGCGCCTTGACGTTTGTTCAAGCGCCACAGTGGGGTCACGTCCGCCCCACCGTCGCCGAACTTGGTGTAAAAACCAGTGATGGCTTCAGCCGCATGGTCAGTGCCGATGACCACACCGGCACGGGCTCCGGCAATGGCATATTGAGCAATCATGCGGGCGCGCGCTTTGATGTTGCCTTTGTTGAAGTCAGTCACTTTCAATTCGTTGGCTTCAACGGCTTGCACCATTGCATCGACAGATGGCTTGATGTTCACGCGGGTGGTGACGTCAGCTTGCATGAAGTCGATGGCAGCCATGGCGTCTGCTTCATCGGCTTGTTCACCGTAAGGCAAACGAACAGCGATGAATTTGTAATCTTGATTGCCTGTTTCTTTGCGTAATTCAGTGACGGCGATTTCGGCAAGCTTACCGGCTAAAGTGGAATCTTGGC
>CAKRHU010000301.1 GCA_934339215.1 uncultured Lacticaseibacillus sp. | reverse complement strand
CAAGCGGGGCCAGCTCTTGTTGGCTGTTGCAGATCAACGTCGGCGCGAGATTTTGATTTAAACCGACTAATGGATCTGCTTGGGCCAATCGCTTTGGATCAAACGATCCCAGATAAGCGAGCAATACATATTTATAAAATGCCGCATCGACTAGCGCTTTTGGTCCACTGGCCGCCACTGCTGCGCGAATCGTTGAGTGTTCAGCTAACCATGACGAGAAATCCAATAAGGGACTCCAAGCGACTGTGGGGTAGTGGCTGACCTCGTTTTGCATCAACGCCATGGTTGCGCCAGCAGAAGCGCCGAATAACCCGATCCGCTCGCGATCAAACGCGTAAGCTGAGTTTTTTAACCAAGCACAAGCATCGGCCAAGTCATTGGGCGCATCTGGAAATCGGTGTACTGGTGATAAGCGGTAATTGGGAATCGCCACAAGGTAGCCCGCGGCCGCTAATTGTTCGCCGATTTCAGCATCTTGATGTTTATCGCCGCGAATCCAACCGCCGCCATGGACATAAATGATCGCCGCGTGATTGGGGTGATCTGGAACATAAAGATCTAGTTTTTGTAAGGCATCGTTGCCATATGCAACGTCGCGTAATTCTGACATATTCGCTCCTCCGCAATAAATTAATTATACCGCGAGAGGACTTTTTAGAACAACCGGCTTAAGGAGGTACTTATGCGATTCAGCTTTTCGACTACAGCGACACACGCTACCACGATCAAAATGGCTTTAGCGGCGCAAGGCGTCAGCCACCGATTATTGAAGCGGTTATTTGAAGCCCATCTAGTTTGGGTGGATGCCCATGCGGTTGCACACAATTGCGAAATCAAAAAAGGGGCAGTGGTGCGCTTTGACCTACCAGATGAAGGTAAGGTGAGCTTCAGTGCCAAACCTTTAACCATTGTCAAGGATCTCGATAATTGGTTGATCGTCAATAAACCGGCTGGCTTGTCCAGTGTACCCGGCCCGGCCTCACCAGACGACTCGCTTTTAAATCGGGCGGCCAGTTGGCTGCATGACCAAGGATTCAAACATCCGCAACCAGCGATCATCACCCGCCTTGATCGTGATACGACTGGTTTAGTCTTAGTCGCCAAGCACGCGTTTGCGCAAGGGCGGCTGGATGCTTTAGGTGTCAATGCCCAATTATCCAAGCATTATTTAGCGGTGGTTTCAGGCCAACTGCCGCCAACTGGTCGCATTGAAGCGCCGTTGGCCAAAGCCGCTGATGGGATTCACCGTGAAGTCAATTCAGCCGGGCAATCGGCAATCACGGATTACGAAGTGGTGGACCAAGGTGAACAGGCGGCATTAGTGCGGGTCCATTTATTGACTGGGCGCACCCATCAGATCCGGGTCCATTTTGCATATATCGGCCATCCGGTGGTGGGGGATACCCTTTATGGCGGCGATCATAGTCAATTTCACGCCCAATTACTCCAAGCCAGTGAGTTGGCGTTTCAAGATCCCTTTACCAACCAACTTATTTCAGCGCAATTGCCGATGCCCGACGCGTGGCAAGTGGCTATTAAAAAAGCCGGAAATTAAATTTTCCGGCTTTTTTGGACGTTATTTGGTTGGCTTTGGCTTTTTCGTTGAGGCTAAGGCCGGTTGATTTTGTAAATCGGTGCGCACCACTAAGACATCGCAAGTCGCATTGCGGGTGACATATTCAGTGACACTACCAATCAACAAGCGCTCCACGGCGTTTAACCCAGTGGCGCCGATCATGATCAAATCAATATTGTGTTGTTTGGGCATATCGCGAGCGATAATGGTTTTTGGAGCCCCATATTCAATGGTGTAACTAACTTTTTGCAAACCAGCATCTTTAGCTTGTTGCATGTATTTTTCCATCGTTTGCTTCGCGGTTTCGGTGACTTGTTCGACCATGGCGGAGTCAAAACTGGACACGTTTTGAAACGCGCGGGTGTCAACGGTGTGCACCATGAACAATTCCCCGTCGTTACGCTTGGCAACGGCAATGGCTTTTTCAAAAGCGAGTTCGGATTCATATGAGCCGTCGATTGCAACCAAAATGTGTTTGTATTGTTGTAACATGTCTATCACCTCTTAACTTTATTATACCCATTCTCGGCCGTTTATGAAAGCCGTTTACATATTCAAATATTTAGGCAAACTGACGCCGAGCAAGCCACCAGCGATCGCGCCTAAAATCAAGCCGGCCACTTGCAACCAAGTGTTCGGCACAAACGCCGCTACCACTGCGATCAAGCCGGCGATGATCAACAATAAAGCGTAGTTCAAAAGCGTTTTACCCAGTTTTTCCGGGACTTGTTTTAAGGTCAAAAAGTTTTGCTGGCGATGCATCAGTAAATAGCCTGCTAATGCAAATAATACCAGCGCATAAATCAGCATGATGATGGTCATATGGACTCCTTTGAAATCGTTGTAAGTTACATTGTACCTGCCAGGAGAATTGGGAGCAACTCGTCTGGTATTGTGTCGCGTTTGGAAAAGCAACGCTTAAACGTCCAAACCAAAACCGGGTGCAAATAGTTGAGCTCGACTAATCGCATCGCCTAAAACCGCTGCAAAAGCCACTGGGCATCGTCGTGGTTTCCGAAGCAACGTGGACACAGTTAGCTACGCTCACGCACTAGGACCAAAAGGCGGTCCAAGCGCTTAATCTAGGCTACCTGATCCACTAAAACCGCTTCAAAAATCACTGGGCACAAAAAAACCGGCCAAAGCCGGCTAAGTCGCAAGGACTTGATGAAAGGCTAGTAGTACCGTTGTCTTCCCGTTCTGTTGAAACCCGCTAATAAGCAAGTGGGTCCAAACGTCCAAGGCGTTAGCGATTCAGTGAAAGAAT
>CAKRHU010000300.1 GCA_934339215.1 uncultured Lacticaseibacillus sp. | reverse complement strand
ATGCGGCGTATCCAGAGCATGGGAACTTTGAATGGATCGATGCTTATAACCAGATTTTGTTGAAGTACGCCAAAGCCTTGAATGACGGGGAATCAATTGAAAAAGTGCGCGTGCCAATGTATATCGAATTGTACCAATTACCTTATTTCCGCCCGATGACGCTATCGCCTGCTGGTCGGGCCCTGTACGGCAAGTTGCATCAAGATTGCCATGACTACGATGCCAAGCAGCTACGTGAAAAAGCCTTAGCCTATGGCATCATCATGGCAGCTGGCACTTGGGGCGCAAGCTTTGGTGGGAATTAAAAATGGTTCTGTTCGCAAATAGATTGCGAGCAGAACCATTTTTAATTTACCAATTTAACATTTCACGAATTTTCATGACCAAGCGCACTGGCGGCCACACCATATCGATGGCCACGCGTTGCACCCCATCGAGGCGCTCTAAAACGCGCGCGATTTCTTCACCAGTCGATTCTGCTAAGGGATTGCCCCATACCGATTCCGGCATAGTGACGATACAATTGCCATCAGCGTCCACTTCAACGTGGTTGATCAGCCCTAAGCGGACCACATCCACCCCTTGAACCGGTTCGATGACACTACGTAACACGGCACGTGCTTGTTTGGTAATATCAATCATGTGCTCAGCTCCCTTCTCTGTACAATAATTATTATACCGCTTCGGGAACGTTTTCTCATGTACGAAAACGATAAGTCTTCTCAGAAACTTCTTATTGCAACATGCCATGACTTAATATTTAGTATCTTATTATTTTTATCTCAGTAAAAATCTATTTTTCTAATAGCTTTATCAGACTCCGATATTGACTCAGTTGCCATTGCAAGTAGGTTTGCTTGCGCGGCATTGTTTCAGTGACTTTGAGGATCGGTACGTCGTTGTCCTTGGCCTGTTGCACCAAATTGCTGACGACTTTGCTTTGTACTTGTTTGTTGATCACTACAAAGGCGACTTGGTGTTGTTTCAACAACTTAGAATTCTTGCGAATATCTGCCGGCGTCGGGTCGCTACCTTCCTCGATTGCCCGGGCAAAATGTTGATCTGCGACTGATACGCCTATGGCCGTGAGCGCATTGTTAAACACCGGTTCAGAGACGATCGCTGATTGCCCGCGGCTTAAGGTTTTTAATTGGGCCACGGCTTGGTCTAAAGGTTTGAGGCTTTCAATGTAGCGCTTGGCGTTACGTCGATAAGCTGCTTGATGTTGAGGATCGCGCTTGCCAAACTGTTTGGCTAACGCATTGGCCATCAGTTTCATGGCTTGGGGTTTGTACCAAATATGTTCATTTTCACCATTCTTCACGCCGACGACTTTAGCTGCCGTGATCATCGGGGTGTCGGGCTGAGCCTTGGCGAGTTTGGTCATCCAGGCATCATAGCCAGCGCCATTTGCGATCACGATATCGGCTTTAGCGACGGTTTTGCCAATTTGAGTGGTCGGTTCATAATCATGGGGATCGACATTAGGATCGTTGATCACTGAAGTTACCGTGCCATGTTTGCCTAAAACTTGTTGCGCGACTTCCCCATAAAAATCGACACTGGCTACTACATGGATTTTTTCATTTGCCGCATGGGCTTGACTACAACCTGTCAACAACAAGATCAAACCGAACAAAACCACGACGAGATAATTGCGTTTGTGCATCTGTATCCTCCAAATTTTAAATCGTAACTATTACGATTTAAAATCATAACAAACTCATTTATGAATTGCAAACAAAAACTGCCTCACGAGAATTTCGCGAAGCAGTTCAGGCTCAAACTTGTTGTTCTTTCTGCAAAGTCGCGTTTTTAACCAAGCGATATATTGTCGCGGTTAATGGCACCCCGATCAAAATGCCTAAGATCCCGGCTAAACCCGACCCAACGGTGATGGCCACCAACACTAAGATGCCCGGCAAGCCAATTGATCCACCGACTACGCGCGGATAAATCAAGTTGCCTTCCAGCTGTTGCTGGATCACCAAGTACACCACAAAGGCCAAGCCTTGCATCGGATTGGCCACAGCAATCAACACAAACCCGATTGCCCCACCGATAAAGGCACCAAACATCGGGATCAAGGTGGTCATCCCCACTAATACGCCAATAGAAATGGCATTGGGAAAGCGGAAAATCGACATCCCGATCACAGACAAGGTGCCAACGATGGTCGCTTCAGTCACTTGCCCCACGATAAAATGTGAAAACATGTCATCAGCCACCCGCAACACATAACGCGTGTAGGCTAAGGGTTTTGCGGGGACAAAGGCATTCAACACTCGATTTAAGTGCGAGCCGATGCGCTCTTTGCCACCAATTAAATACAAGGCAAAGGCAAACGCCAAAATAAAGGAGAAAATTCCGCCGGCTAAGTTGCTGAAAATCGACACTGAACTGGAAAAAATTCCTGTAATGCCTGAAGTCAAAAATTTCAACGCTTTTTGTTGCAAATCAGACCAGTCGATTTTGGCAGCGGCGAGTTGTTTGGTCACGGCGTTGGCTTGTTGTGATTTGGCTAGCCAGTCATTGATCAAGTTGATGGTATGCGGCAAGCTGGTGAAGAAATTCGTCAGCGCCGTAATAAATTGTGGGATCACCAACCACATCACAAAACCGATCAACACCGCTACCACGATCACTGAGCTCAACAAGGCCAGTGGCCGCCGCAAGCCCACCGCCACACGCGTCGTCGCATGCGGCCATAAGCGCTTTTCAATGCGAACGCACACAAGGTTCAGCACATAAGCAAACGCGGCGCCTAAGATCAATGGCTTGGCAATGGCCAATAAATCGGTCAAGGCGCCAAATAATTGCGCGGGATAAATCAACCCGATCAAAAAT
>CAKRHU010000299.1 GCA_934339215.1 uncultured Lacticaseibacillus sp. | reverse complement strand
TCGATGCGCTTAAAGACCAATTTGTGATCGTCGAACCAGCTGCCCGCAAGCAACTGATCGCGGATCAAATTGCCAAGATTGCTGAAGACAATGCGTGGACCATCGATTTAGACGCTGACTTATTAGAAGAAGTCAACAACTTAGTCGAATGGCCAACTGCTTTTGCTGGGCGTTTTGATGAAAAATACCTTGCGATCCCAGAAGCGGTCCTCATCACTTCCATGAAAGATAACCAACGCTACTTCTATGCTCGCGATGCCCAAGGTAAAATGGTCAACGCGTTCATCGGGGTCCGCAACGGCAATTCCGATTACATGGAAAACGTGATCGCCGGTAACGTCAAAGTCTTGACCGCGCGCCTTGAAGATGCCGCCTTCTTCTATGCCGAAGATCAAAAGAAAACCATCGCTGACTTCACTAAGCGTCTGGAAACCGTCAGCTTCCATGATAAAATCGGGAGCATGGCTGACAAAATGCGCCGCACCAAGACCATTGCTGGCTTGTTAGCCGATCAATTCGGTTTGACTGCGGACGACAAAGCCCATGTCTTACGCGCCGCAGAAATCTACAAGTTCGATTTGGTTTCGGCCATGGTCGGTGAATTCGCTGAACTGCAAGGGACCATGGGTGAAGTGTACGCCAACTTAGCTGGTGAAGATAAAGCCGTCGCTCAAGCGATCCGCGAACACTACATGCCAATTTCCGCTGATGGCGCTTTGCCAGAAAGTATCGTTGGCACGGTATTAGCTTTAGCTGACAAACTTGAATCTTTGATGAGCTTCTTTGCCGTCGATTTGATCCCAAGTGGTTCCAATGACCCTTACGCTTTGCGTCGTCAAGCCTACGGGATCGTGCGGATGATCGCGGCCCATCACTTCTCCTTTGATGTCAACGCTGTGCAAACCGCTGCTGTCAAAGCACTGGCTGCTAACGATCAACTCGCCGGCTTGGACTATGCAGCTAATGCCAAAGCTTTGGCCGACTTCATGCGCGACCGCGTCAACCAATTCTTAGCCGGTCGAAAAGTCCGTCATGATATCGTCGATGCCGTATCTGCCGCACCTACTGTTGACGTCGAAGCGATGATCGATGCTGCCAACGTGTTAACTGCCCATGCTGATGATGATAACTTCAAGCCAGTGATGGAAGCCTTAGGTCGGGTCACTCGCATTGCCGACAAGACGCCAACTGAAGGTGCAGTTGATGCCAAATTGTTCGAAAACCCAAGCGAAAAAGCCTTGCATGACGCGGCCATCGCGGTTGCCATCAAGTTTGACGACAAGCCAAGCGACGCCAACTATCTTGCTTTAGCTGGCTTGGAACCGGTGATCACTGATTACTTCACGGAAACCATGATCATGGCAGAAGACGAAGCTGTCCGCACCAACCGCTTGCGTGAGTTGACGAACCTCGCCAACTTGATCCATCAATTTGGTGCCGTGGCTCAAGTCATCGTCAAGTAAGTTCAACCGTCATTTCGTTTTTATTGTTTGCGCAGTTGTTGCGGCGTGAGCAAGTTGCAGAAAAAGTGAAGCGGAAGGGTGATCGACGAAGGCTGGACGGACATCAGCCCTGGGATTCTTAGCGGTTTACCGCTTAGAATCCAGCGAGAAGGAGATCCACTTGAATCATGAGCGTAGCGAATGATCCAAGATAGCTCCGACGAGCGTCATAGCGTTCCATGTCCGTCCAGCCGGAGTCGATCACCCGGAAGCTTGGCGCTTTTCAACCGAAAAAACTACTTGCTTACGATAAATCAGTGCTTGCAAATCCAGGCCTCAGCGGCTATACTATAGGTTGCAGTATTTTGCGCTGACACGATCTCAAAAGTCGCATTTCACCATGAAGTGCGACTTTTTACCGCTACGAGGAGGTGAGGACATGGCAGGCATGATACCGGAAACCAAAATCGACGAAGTGCGCAACAGCGTCAACATCGCCGATTATGTGGGACAGTATGTGCAGTTGCACAACGCCGGCCAAAACCTATTCGGCATTTGTCCTTTCCATGATGAAAACACGCCGAGTTTTTCCGTCAACGAATCTAAGCAGATCTTCAAGTGCTTTTCTTGTGGCCGCGGTGGGAATGTCTTTTCCTTTGTGCAACAATACGACAAAGTGAGCTTCCCAGAAGCCGTTGAGAAAGTCGCGGAGTTTGCGCATATCGACTTAGGCGTCACGGTGCAAGCCAACCGCGCGCCAGTTGACCCAGAAGTCGCCGCACAAATTGCCTTGCTCAAAAAAATCACTGATATGTGTCATCACATTTTGGTGAACACGCAAGCCGGTGAGAAAGCTTTAGCGTACTTGACGGATCGTGGGTTGACTCGGGCGACGATCGATCACTTTGATATCGGTTATGCGCCAAAAGATCGCACCTTGATGCGGACCTTTTTGGATCAGCAACAAGTCGATTATGCAACACAACGCGCCAGTGGGTTGTTTGTCGAAGATGACCAAGCCACGCTGTATGACCGCTTCAATGATCGCGTGATGTTTCCATTAAAAGATGCGTCCGGCAATGTAATCGGTTTTTCTGGCCGAGTGTTGGACAAAGCATCGCATCAAGCCAAGTACTTGAACAGTCCAGAAACTAAGCTGTTCAATAAGCGCGATGTCTTGTTCAACCTTGACGCCGCGAAAACTGAATTCAAGCAATTCGGTGCTGCCGTGTTGTTTGAAGGCTTTATGGATGTGATCGCGGCGTATCAAGCTGGGGTGCCGGTGGGAATCGCCTCAATGGGCACCAGCTTGACGCAAGATCAAGTCAATATCATTGCCAAACAAACCCGGCAATTGACGATTTGTTATGACGGTGATGAGCCTGGGCAAAATGCGACGGCTCGTGCGCTCA
>CAKRHU010000298.1 GCA_934339215.1 uncultured Lacticaseibacillus sp. | reverse complement strand
GGGAAAGATCCGGCGAGTGGGGAGCGTAGCGACACATCTCGGCTAGCTTTCCCGAGGACCCTCTCCACGTCGAGCCGTGCCAGCTGGAGTCCCAATTTCAAATCACTGAAACGCAGCTAGGCCACTGGCACCTGATGGCGACATGAAACACTAACAATGCCGGACAGCGATAGTCTTGACAATTTTAGTGAAAGCGGTACGCTTATCTCATCATATTCTCATTCGGAGGCTTTCACTTGAACATTCAAATGTATTCGGTACGTCCTGACGAACAAGCGGCCATTAAGAAAAACGCGGCCGAAATCAACGCGACAGTCACCACTGTGGCCCATGATTTCACGCCTGCTGATATCTCATCTTTAAAAGGTGCCGACGTTTTATGCTTGGCGCAACATGGTGCGATCGGCACGGCTGAAGATTATGCCAAGCTTGCAGCCATCGGCATCAAACATATCGCGTTGCGTATCACTGGCTATGACATCATCGATTTAAAAGCGGCCCAAGCCAATGGAATCAAAGTCACCAACGTACCAGCCTATTCACCACGCTCTGTTGGCGAAATGACTTTGACGCATGCGATGGTGTTATTGCGGCACTTGAATGAATCCAAAGCTCGGATGTTGCAAGGGGACTTTTCATGGGGCGGCTTGGAAGCTGATGAGATCCACACGTTGACCGTCGGCATTATTGGCGTCGGCAAGATCGGCTCTGCTGTAGCGCGGTTGTTTGACGCATTAGGCGCGACCATCATCGCCAACGATCCGATACACAGGCCAGAACTCAGCGACATTTTGACTTATGTGGATAAAGACACGCTGTTGAAAACTGCTGATATCGTCACCGTGCATACGCCACTGGATGACATCACCCATCATTTGATCGACGCTGATGCTTTTGCCAAAATGAAAAACACCGCGATTTTCTTAAACTGTGCCCGTGGGCCGATTTCGGATACCGATGCTTTGATCGACGCGTTGGAAACCAAGCAGATCGCCGCGGCTGGGATCGATTCGATCGAAGACGAAAACGGAATTTTCGGCGACAACTTAAAAGGTCAAGACGTGCCAAATCCCCGCTTGTTGAAGCTGTTGCAAATGCCAAATGTTTCCGTATCGCCGCATATGGCGTTTTACACCAAGCCTGCCGTAGAAAACATGGTGGCAATTGCTTTCCATGATGCGGATGTGATCGCACAAGACCAGACTTCAGAACATGAAGTGACTGCGTAAGCATGAAAATTCATCACAATCGATAAAATTTCGGTTAAGAATGCGCCGCGACGGCCTGGAGTTGCGGCGCTTTTTTGAGCGCTACGGCGGCTGTGGTATAATGCGATTTGAAACCGTCGTATGGCGAAATGAGTAGGAGACTGAATAGATGTCAGAGAATCAAAGTTTCACCCCAGTGCTGTTAGGCAGTGATATGAATGTTTACGGAATGGCGCGTTCATTTCACGAACTCACCGGGCAAGTCGTCGATGTATATGCTAAAGTGCAACTCGCACCGACGCGCTTTTCTAAAATCGTGAATGTGCATTTGATCCCAGATTTCGATTCGGATCCAACGTTTATTGAACATATGACCAAAATCGCGGAAAAATATCAAGACCAAGCTGGTAAAGTGATTTTGATCGCGTGTGGCGATGGCTATGCGGAACTGGTTTCCAAACATAAACCAGAACTTGAAAAAACCTTCGTCTGCCCATATGTGGACTATGACTTGTTGAAGCGCTTGAACTCTAAGGAAAGCTTCTACCAAGTGTGTGACGAATATGATCTCCCATATCCAAAGACGAAAATCATCACCAAAGCCATGTATGAATCAGACGCCCAAATTTCCACACCATTTGCGTTTCCAGTGGCGTTGAAGCCAACTAACTCGGTGGAATGGTTGTTGATCCATTTTGAAGGGCGCAAGAAGGCCTTCACCATCCACTCCCAAGTGGAACTCAACACCATCATTGCCAAGATCTACGACAACGGCTATACCAGCGATTTGATCTTGCAAGACTTCGTGCCAGGCGATGATTCGCACATGCGCGTGTTGAACGCTTATGTCGATCAAAACCATAAAGTCAAAATGATGTGCTTAGGCCATCCTTTGCTGGAAGATCCAACGCCTGCTGCGATTGGGAATTACGTGGCGATCATTCCAGAATACAATCAAGATGTTTACGACCGCATGCAAAAGTTCCTTGAAGACATCAAGTTCACCGGCTTTGCCAACTTTGATATGAAGTATGACGAACGCGATCAAAGCTTCAAATTATTTGAAATCAACATTCGCCAAGGCCGCTCCAGCTTCTTTGTGACGTTGAATGGCTACAACTTGGCACAATGGCCAGTTAAAGACTATATCACCGGCGAGCTCAAAGATGCCAAAACGGTTTACGGCAACCGAGCCGCTTCCAAGCATCAATTGTGGTTGGGTGTACCCAAGTCAGTGTTCAAGACTTACGCCAAAGACAACGAGTACAAACAACAAGCTTTGGAACTGTTAAAAGAAGGCCGCTATGGCACCACTGTTTTCTACAACAAAGACATGTCTTTGAAACGTTGGGTTTTGATGAAGTACATGTTCCACAACTACGTGGGCCGCTACAAGCAATTCTTCGCTGAAAACAAAGGCGACGCTTAACGACCCGAAAATCGTTGGGCTTCAGTCACGAGCTTTCTGGCTGCCGTCCAGTTGCCGCCATGTTTTTGACTGCCGCCTTCGATTTTCTTGGTAAGTCTTTCTAGTTTATTGATCATCAAGTCGGTTGTTTGATCTTGGATAGTTTATAGCATTGTAACGTTAACAGCGATGTTGCTTGGTCGTGGCAGTAATTTGAAATTGAGGCGGAAGCTGGCCGCCGATACA
>CAKRHU010000297.1 GCA_934339215.1 uncultured Lacticaseibacillus sp. | reverse complement strand
CTGGTTATGGTGGTGATGTAGGGTATGGAACTTTTGATGATACACGTGTTACTGTAAAGGGCAATGCAAAAATTGATGTAGTTGGCGTTGGTTTACAAGTGAATAAAGATGGATATCTCCGTATTCTAGGTGGTGCTGATGTAAAAACATATCCATTAGAAACATCTGATACATACTCTGCTGTTTCGGAAGAAGGTTTTTTGTATGTAAACACAGGCATGGACGGTTTACAACCAGGTACGAATGATGTGAAGATGTATGGTAATGTGGGCTTCCTTGATAAAAACTATGGTATTGACATCAACCCACATAAACATGGATCCCATATCTCTTTAGGTTTAACGACGCCTAACTCTAAATTGGTAGGTGGCGTGCTTAACGAATTTGATGAAAGCAACAACAATCCTTATCATGGGGGTTTACGATTGTATTTACAAAATGGTGCTACTTGGCGCAATGAATGGCTAGGCGCAGAGCGTGTATATCCTACGCAAGGTCGTCCAAATAATGCAAACTATTTATATACAGGCAGTCGTGTGGAACATTTCATCGGTGGTAAAGATGCAAGTAGTCAAGGTATTGGCTAGTGATCTCGGCGATCGGAATGTCATAAATATCGACTTCATTGGTGCGGATCAAATGCCACAACAGATCCAGCGGCCCAGAAAAGTCATCTAGCACCAGCGTCAGTGCCATCTTGTTCCTCTTTTCTAAACGTGTTGAACTTCGCAACTAAGCTGGCGTTTTCCATGGATCCCATCAATTTCTGATCAGGATACAACGCCACCAAATCGCTCAGCGCTGCAAATTGGGTCTTTTCGTCGCGCACTGCCGGCGATAACGACAAATGGCGCAACATGACAAAATCGTTGGCGGATTCCACACCGACCACGCCTTCAAAGTCCGCATCACGATCTTCGCGGTATAAATATAAGACATGCGTTGGGTCTTCTGTATACAGTTTTAGCTCTGTTTGCAAATGACTCATGTCTTTAAGATCCGGGATGAACGATAAAAAGCCCATCGCGATCTTGGCATAATCTTGCTTAAATTTCGTCAGCATCATAGCCTCCAGATTAATGACTCTCAGAAGCTACTGTACCATATCCGCAAAACAAGGACAAATGAATCTGCCGAATTGTGCTCGGCTAGTAGACTGCAAAGCTGTGAGTCACGCCGGCTTGGCGACATTGCGGTAAATTGATCGACTTACCCACGCGGATGGGCTTGGTGATAGACTGCCACCAAATGAGAATTATCCAAATGCGTATAGATCTGTGTAGTGGAAATATCACTGTGGCCCAACAATTCTTGAACGACTCGCAAGTCAGCACCGTTGGCTAACAAGTTGGTCGCAAAACTGTGGCGCAAAGTATGTGGGGTGACATTTTTTTCAATGCCTAACGCGTCGATATACGCTTTGAGATTTTTCCAAATGCCTTGGCGGGTCAGTTGATGCCCATGGAAATTGACGAACACCACTGCTGGTTGGTCTTGTTTGATCAAGCGTGGACGCGCCGTGTTGAGATATTCTTGCACCCATTCCACGGCTTGGGGGCTGATCGGCACAATGCGCTCTTTGTCGCCTTTCCCAGTGACTTGCAATAAGTTCAAGGTCAAATGCAATTGTTCCAAGCGCAAGTTGACCACTTCAGACACCCGTAAGCCTGTGGCATACATCAATTCAAAAATCGCCCGATCACGCAATCCTAATGGCTTGGCGACATTTGGTGCCGCCATCAAGCGGTCGATTTCATTGCCGGATAAGGTTGCCGGCAAATGTTGCGCTGGTTTTGGTGACGCCACTAAGGTCATCGGGTCTTGCTCGATCACTGATTCACGCAACAAGTAGCGGTAAAACTTGCGCATCGCCGAAATCATCCGACTCATGGAACTGGCCGCTTTGTTTGTTGTTTGGACGCGTAAGAATTCTTGCACCACCGTCAATTCAACTGGAAATTCAGCTAATTGCTGAGACTCAAGCCAAGCGGCAAACTCACGTAAGTCTTGTTGATAACTGGTTTGCGTGGTTTTGGCCAGTCCGCGCTCAACATCTAAATAATGGACAAAATCAGCAATTAATTGCTCCATTTTTGACCTCTATTTCAATAACTCGGTGACGCCATCATGCTCTTTGATCTTCTTGGTTTTCAGCAAATTTCCTAACGCCCGCTTGAAGGCGCCTTTGCTGATGCCAAAGGCCCGCTTGATGGCTTCCGGATCAGATTTATCCGTGAAGGCGATCGTCCCATCTTCAGAATGTTCCAACACCGCCAAAATCATTGCGGCATCATCGGAAATCGCTTCAAACGCCCGCGGCTTCAAACTCAAGTTCAATTCACCATTTGGCCGTACGCCGATCACGCGCGCATGCACCACTTCACCTAAGCGTGGTTCGATATCGCGTTCGCTTGGATGAATAAAACCTAAGACGTAATCATCCGTGACCACATGCGTCCCCGCCATTTTCAAACGGTAAACAGTTGCTGTCACATCAGAGTTCATTTGGCTTTGCTTGCCGATGTTCGACACGGCTTTGATCATGTCAACATCAGCCAGTTTGCCCCATAAACGGTGCTTCTTATCGATGGTCAACGCCACCATCAACTTATCGCCGCGCGCTGGCCACAACCGGCTGAGCTCAGGGAGTTGATCAAGCGAAACGACGATATCTTTATCAGGCAAGCCAATGTTGACGAAGACGCCAAGATCATGGCGCACTTCAACCACAGTCGCCCAGGCAAAATGATCATGGCCAACGGTTGGGATCTTGGTGGTCATTTTGGCATCACCGTGTTGGTTTTCATAAACAAAACCGTGCACGTCCGTCCCAGTTTCAGGAATCGTTTCAAATTCTGCGGCATCAATGGCAAAA
>CAKRHU010000296.1 GCA_934339215.1 uncultured Lacticaseibacillus sp. | reverse complement strand
GTATCCGCACTGCTACGTACGTTAGACGCCACCGTGGTTTGCACCTTACCACTAGCCGCCGTTACCGTTGGGGTAGTGGTCGTCGTGGTAGCAGGAGTGGTTGTCTTAGCAGCTGCGGTTGCGGTACTTGCAGTCGTGTTGGACGCAGTGCTTGTAGCTGGCGCGGTAGTCGTTGCAGTCGTCGTTGAGGTAGCTGGCGTTGTCGCTTGAGCTGTGGTTTTAGCAGCACTCGTCGTGGTTGTTGTCGGTTGAGCAGCAGTAGTGCTGGATTGCGTTGCCACACGGGTAACGCAAGTTTCAGTCACACCAGCAGAAGCGACCCAAGCATTCTTGCCGACTTTATACCAAGTGTAGCCGCCTGCTTGTGTGGTTTCAGTGAAGGTCAACTTTTGACCAGGGTAGTAGCCGCCAACGATCTTGTGGCTAGTCGAAGGACCGACACGCTTATTAGAAGCGTCGGTAACGGTCACTTGGCCGCCAGTGACTTTAGTGCCGGCAGAAGCGACCCATTTGTTCGTGCCGATTTCATACCAAGTGTAACCATTGGCAGTGGCAGTTTTGTCATAGCTGTATGTTTCGCCAACTTTTAAGCCGCCGATGATGTTGGCATCGGTGCCAGCTTGTTGACGCAAGTTAGATGAATAGTCGACGCGCAATTTGCTGTCGGCAGAAACAGTGTGGGATTGGCCTTGTTGCGCCACTAAGACCCCGGCGAATACGGCAGTACTAGTTAATAAAGATGCGGTTAATTTACTGATTTTCACGATTTTCCTCCTGGCGTGGTACTCGAAAAAAGTTCTCTTAAGCTTCATAAAATCACAGAAGCTTCAACATTTGATAACTAGAGTCTACCAGCCAAGTTTTACGTGAACGTTACTAAACGTGAACAGTTAAAATACATCCCATTAATTTAATAACAAAGTGTATCCTTATAATGAACAAGCGTCACGTAATTAAAAAACAAAAAAAGCTCCGTGCCTTGAATCAGTAAGCACGAAGCAATGTATTAACCTAAGTACCCGATCACCATCGCGATGATCAAAATAATCAGCACGATCGTTGTGATCCACGTGTACAGACGATCTTTTTCTTTGATAAAAGCGTAAATCGAGACAACGACTCGCAACACTGGCGTCAAAATCAACAAGAAGATCCCTAGCATCATGATCGCATAGGATTTAAACTGCATCACGCCTTGCAAAATGGTCCCTGGCGCATGCGGATGAACACCAGTTGGATAACCGGTGGACCCAGTGATCAACAGATCCAAAATTCCGATCACGATCACCGCCGCAGCGATCAATACCCCGATTTGCATGATCTTACCGATGATTTTTTCGATGTCGTCGATTTCTTTTTTCATTTCTGGCGTCATCAGATGGTCACCCCAAATCCTTTCAAGAGCATTTGCAAGCCCATGTAGCCGATCACTGGAATAAAGATCATTCGTAAGATCTTCGTTGGCAACAATTGCATAATCCGCGTCCCAATGGTGGCCCCAATCAAAATGCCAATGGCCAAAGGCGCTGCAATTTGTGGCTGCAAGGCGCCATTAAAGAAGTACACGGTAGCACTGGCCGCGGCAGTGACCCCCATCATCAGGTTTGAGGTGGCAGTAGACGGCTTTAAAGGCATTTGCATGATCGTATCCATGGCTAACACTTTAAACGCGCCAGAGCCGATACCAAGCAAACCAGAAGCCAAGCCGGCACCAAACATCATCGCAAAGCCACCAGGGACATTGGTGACTTTATACTCGATTTCTTTGCCGCTAGCTTTGTCGTAATAGGCGCCGTTTAAGCGGAGTTTTTCGGCAGCAGGGTCAGGAACTGGGTCGCGTTGCGCGTCTTTTTTGCCGATGAGTTTGCGCACCATATTATAAGTTGAAAAAATCAACAAGGCGCCAAATAGGAAGTACAACACTTGGCTGGAAACTAAGCCGGTGACCACCGCCCCTAGCACGGCGCCGACAGTGGTGGCAATTTCCAAAAACATCGCCACGCGCAAATTCAGCATTTCATCTTTGAGATAAGCAATCGTGGCGCCTGAACTGGTGGCAATGACCGCGATAATCGAAGCGGCGATCGCATATTGGATCGGCAAACCGAGCAGTAAAGTGATCACTGGTGTCACAATGATCCCGCCACCTAAACCAAGTAATGCACCTAAGATCCCGGCCATCAGCCCGACACCGATAAAAATCAGGGCTTGGGTAATCATGCTTTGGCCTCCTTCTTAGCAGCAGGCTTACGCGTGGTTTTGCGTGTGGTGGTTTTCTTAGCTGCGGTTTTACGCTTGGTCGGCGTTTTCTTGGTGGCGGTTCGACGAGTGGCAGGCTTTTTTTCAACTGGTGCTGGTGCTGGACGCAATTGATTTTCGGCGATTTCGTCGAGCTTTTGCATGCCTGCAGCGACGATCGCAGCTTGTTGGGCAGCCTTTTGATCGGTATATTGATCCAAGGTGGCAACTTCATCTATACGCAAGCCTGAGGCATTGACGTGGTCGGCGATTACGATCAAATACAGTTTCAATGGCACTTGTTCTTCAGGTTCTAAAAAGTTAACAATTTTTTTGGCATCGGCAAAAGGCAAATTCACAATGCCAGTTTCTAAGCGGATAATCGTTGGCTCAGCACTGGTGATCGTCAACTGCGCTTGAATCAACTTGCCTTGCGCAATTGCCTCATCAACTGCTGCAAACACTGGTACCAACGCAGAATCGAGGCCCTTGGCGGCGACTGCTGGGGTAACATCTTGATTGAAAGTGGTGTAGTTGCCGTCCATGATGGCTTCTTGGAAGGCTTTGGTGTTGATTTCCATTTTGGGATCCCCTTTTTTCAGAAATTCATGACAAGGCCAACTATAGCGATTTTTCTAG
>CAKRHU010000295.1 GCA_934339215.1 uncultured Lacticaseibacillus sp. | reverse complement strand
AGCATATGGCGTACACCAAGTCGATTTAGCTGGGATCATCGATGAGAAATTACAGTTGAACAAAGATAAATTCAATGTTCAAAACACTTTCAATACCACTCTCGACACTTTGCCAAGTGATTACGATGTCGTGATCGAAGCCGTCGGTAAGCCACAAACGCAAGAACAAGCGGTCAATGCCACTCGCAAAGGCGCACACGTTCTGATGTTTGGGGTTGGCCATCCTGATGCACATTTTGAAATGAACACTTACGAGATCTACCAAAAGCAATTGACTATTCAAGGTTCCTTCATCAACCCGAACGCCTTTGAAGACTCCATTGCCTTACTTGCTAGTGGCAAACTTAATGTCGATCCCTTGATCAGTCATGTTTTAACGCTTGAAGATGTTGAAGCGGTATTGCAAGGCAAAGTTGACGGCATCTCCAAGGCTGTTGTCAAAATCGACTAATTTTTGGAAAGGACCATCACGATGCAATTAGGGAGTATCGAAGCTGGCGGCACCAAATTTGTCTGTGCCGTTGGTGATGAAAATTACCACACGATCAAAAAAATTGTGATCCCAACGACCACACCAAAAGAAACTTTAGCGCAGGTCAACACCTTCTTTGCCCAATATCCTGACCTTAAAGCCTTGGGCATTGCGTCATTTGGGCCGATCGAGATCCGCCACAACGCACCTGAATATGGCTTTATTACTGACACACCAAAGCCTGGTTGGGCGCACACTGATTTTGTTGGGACGATTCGTCAACAGTTCAAAGGCCCGATTGCTTGGACCACAGACGTGAATGGCTCAGCGTATGGCGAATATGTGCTCGCCCAACTTTTTAATGAAAAAATTGATGCATTAGCTTATTACACTATTGGGACTGGCGTCGGTGCTGGCGTCGTTCAAAACGGGACGTTTCTTGGCACGATCGGTCATCCGGAAATGGGCCATGTTTACGTCAAACGCCATCCAGATGATTTGAATTTTCCCGGCATTTGTCCGTTTCATGGGGATTGCTTGGAAGGCTTGGTATCAGGGCCGACGTTTGAAGCACGCTTAGGCAAACCTGGCAAACAGGTACCACTCACGGATCCTGTTTATGACATCCTCGCGTATTACATTGCCCAAGCCGCGGTGCAATGCACCTTGACGATCCGTCCTAACCGCATTGTGTTTGGTGGTGGCGTGATCTCAGAAGCCCTGCTTGAAAAGGTGCGCGCACAATTTAAGACGCTGCTCAATGGTTATGTCGCTGTTGGCGATTTAGAAAAGTACATTACCATGCCAAAAGCTGAGCATAACGGTTCGGCGACGATCGGTGACTATGCATTGGCACTGCGGGAATATCAACGTTAAAAAGGAGAGATTTTATGCTAACAGATTATGCGACTGGTTTTGCCCATGTCGGCATTCCGGCCAAAGACTTGGATGAAACTGTCGACTTTTATAAAAGCCTGGGCTTTAAAGTACTGGGTATTTTTCCAAATGGGGCTAATCGCTGTGCCTTCGTTTCCTTCAATGATTTATTGATCGAAACCTGGGAAGGAGATCAGCCTGCTATGCAAGCCGGTGCCATCAATCATGTGTCGCTTAATGCGACTGATGTTGATAAAGCGTTTGTTCAAGCTAAAGCGCAAGGATTAAACGTGGTAGAAGACGAAGTACAATCAATTCCAAGTTTTTGGGAACACGGTATTCGCTTCTTCAATATTTTAGGGCCTAACCACGAAACCATCGAATTCTGTCAGAAACTGTAGGAGGGATTAAATATGATGCTACTGATTGCCTTGGTTCCAGCACTGACTTGGGGCTTGATGGCCACCATCACCACCAAACTTGGCGGTACCGCTGGTCAACAAACCCTTGGTACCAGTTTAGGTGCAGTTGTGCTGGGTTTAGGTGTTTATCTATTTTACGTGGTGCCACAAGGCGTCAGCATTCCCACTAGTGTTTGGATCACCGGTTTGCTTTCAGGCATGTGCTGGGCGTTAGGCAATACGGGACAGTATTTATCCTACAAAGACCTGGGTGTTTCGATCGGGTTGCCATTATCAACTGCTGGGCAGATCGTGGCTAACGCTGTGATGGCCGCAGTCGTGCTAGGGGAGTGGACCACTGGTAAGATGTGGGCATTTGGTAGTCTAGCGATCGTCATCATTGTTTTCGGGGCGATGCAGATCTCTGGCCGTAGCAAATCGTCACATCAAACAATTGCGCCAAGTCTTTTTCGCCATGGGTTGATGGTACTTGCCTGGTCCACGTTAGGTTTCATGTTGTACTTTGTCTTTCCTAACTTGATGAGCAAACTCGGTTTTGTGGACGCAGGTTTTCACGCGGCCAATAACGGCCTGACTTACATGACCGCGATTGTGTTGCCGCAAGCGCTAGGACAGTTGATTGGTGCATTGCTATTGATCGTGATCGTTTTTCATCAACAGCATTTGATTTTTGAGAAACACTCCTTCACCAACATCCTTACCGGTTTAACATGGGCCGTTGGGAACTTGTGTATGTTGATCGCAGCGGGTAATCCTCAAGTGGGTCAAACTGTTGCCGCCACGCTTTCGCAAATGTGTGTCATCGTCGGGACCTTCTGTGGAATCTTTCTTTTACATGAACATAAAACCAAAACGCAAATGCGGAGCATCACTTTTGGCACCTTGTTGATGGCATTAGGCGGGATGATCATCGCCAATTTATAAATGGTCGCGATACTTGACCTTAAATAACGCATACTGGATAGCAATGTCTGGTATGCGTTATTTTGGAGTAGGTGAAAAAATATCCCGAGTACAAAAAAACTTTATATGATAGTGGCTGGTGAATTAGCTCTAACTTTCAGGCAAATCCACGATAACTTTGTAATCAATCTTCACCGCAGTCTTAT
>CAKRHU010000294.1 GCA_934339215.1 uncultured Lacticaseibacillus sp. | reverse complement strand
AATTTCAATTTAAGTGTTGACAAGTCACATTTTCGGCGGTAAGCTCAACACAACAAATTTAGAAAGGATTTCGATGATATGACTAACAACGTCTTTTATGCCTGGTATGCGTATTTTCTCTAGCGAGTAAGAGCACTCGAATGTGTCCTTACTCGCGAGGGATACATTCGTCTGCATACCAGGAATCATCGAATCACACGGTAAGCACACGGATGAAGCAACTTCAGCCGTGTGCTTTTATTTTTCCACCGGGGAAATGAACGCTATCGGCTGACCGATAGCGTTTTTTCGTGCCTTGCCCCCACATAGGAGGATAAAAATGAAATTTGATGCGATAGATCAACAAGCCGTGAACACCATCCGCATGCTCAGTGTAGCCCAAATCGAAAAAGCCAACTCTGGCCACCCAGGACTACCATTAGGGGCGGCGCCAATGGCTTACGTCTTATACCGCAACCACTTGACGGTGACGCCAAAAGATTCCCACTGGTTCAATCGCGATCGCTTCATTTTATCAGCTGGGCATGGCTCCGCGATGTTATACAGTTTGCAACATCTGGCCGGCTTTAACGTCACGCAAGACGATCTCAAACATTTCCGCCAATTCGGCAGTCGCACCCCAGGACATCCAGAATACGGCGTGGTCGATGGGGTTGAAGCGACCACTGGACCGCTGGGCCAAGGCTTAGGGATGGCAGTAGGTATGGCGATGGCGGAACGACATATGGCTGCCCGTTTTCCGAAAATGGTCGATCACTTCACTTACGTTTTATGTGGCGATGGCGATTTGATGGAAGGCATCTCCCATGAAGCGATGGGGTTAGCGGGGCATCAAGCTCTAGGCAAGTTGATCGTGTTGTTTGACTCCAACGATGTTTCCCTTGATGGTAACAAATCTCGCGCTTTCGGCGAAAATATGCAGCAACGTGCTGAAGCGGAAGGCTGGACTTACCAGCGGGTCGAGGATGGCAATGATCTCAACGCCATCGATGCTGCCATCACCAATGCCAAACAAGACCTCGAGCACCCATCGATGATCGAAGTGCGTACGGTGATCGGGTTTGGGGCAAACGGCGCCGGAACCAATGCGGTGCATGGCAAACCCCTTGCCAAAGAAGACTTTGCCGCATTGAAAGTGACCTTGGGCTGGCATTTACCAGATTTTGAAGTGCCCAATGCCGTGCGTCAACGCTTTGCCGAAACCCTGGGTCGTCGTGGGAATACCGCCCATGCCACTTGGGTCGCCCAAATGCAAACCTTACGCCCTGCTGAATCCGCTGCATTAGCGCGAGCGGCTGCGAACCTACTGCCACAATTGCCAGAACAGCCGAACACCTTGATCCCGGAAATGTGTTCCGGACGTGATGCTGGGAAAATCGCGATGAATGCTTTTGCCAAGCTCGCCCCGGAAATGTGGGGTGGGGCCGCAGACTTAGCGTCATCAACGAAAACTGTGATCGATAATTCCCCATTGTTTACCCCAGAACATCCAGAAGGTCGCAATATTGCGTTTGGCGTGCGGGAATTTGCGATGGGAGCCGCACTCAATGGGATGGCGTTGCACGGCGGGTCACGGGTTTTTGGCAGTACGTTCTTGGTGTTCTCCGATTACTTGAAACCAGCGATTCGCTTAGCGGCGATGCAACATCTACCTGTCACTTTCGTCTTCACGCATGATTCCATCGCCGTTGGGGAAGATGGCCCGACGCATGAACCAATCGAACAACTCACCATGTTGCGCTCGATTCCCAACACTGTGGTTTTGCGGCCATCTGATGGCCAAGAAACTGCCGCAGCTTGGCGCGTAGCGTTGACCCGTCAAAATGGCCCAACAGTGATCGTGTTGACGAGACAAGATCTGCCACAACTGTCCGTCAAAGTGCCACCAGTCAACCGTGGCGCTTACGTCGTCTCTGCGGTACCTGATGGCAAACGCCAAGATGGGATCTTGATGGCGAGTGGCTCTGAAGTGCACTTGGCCATGCAAGCCCAAACGGAACTGGCTAAATCTGGTCGTTTCGTCTCAGTCGTGTCGATGCCATCGTTTGAATTATTCGCCCAACAATCGCGCTCTTACCAAGAAATGGTATTACCTCGAGCCATCACACATCGAGTCGCCATCGAAATGGCTAGCCCATTGAGCTGGGGCCGCTTTGTTGGGTTAGATGGCACGGTTGTAGGCATGGATACGTTCGGCGCGTCAGGCGATCCTGATCGGGTGATGACGCATTTTGGCTTTACCCCGCAACACGTCGCTGATGTTTACTTGCAACTGGATTCAACCGTACTTAAGCGCGTGGCGTCACAGTTTTAATCAAAAATCACAGTCATTCAATTAAAAGGAGAACTTACTATTATGATCATTCAATTCAAAGAAAACTCACCCCTCATTCAACAAGTTGCTGACAAATTGCACGCGATCCCAGCGCATGTCGAAGTCGTTGGCACGCATTTGGCCGCGATTGGCGTAAAGGAATACACCCCAACCCCTGAAGAAGCTGCCGTGATCGATAGCATCACCACCAATGACAAATCCTTTGTTTTGGGTTCGCTTGAATTCCAACCAGAACCGACGATCATCAAGTTGCCTCATACTACCATCGGCGCAGGCCATTTTGTCATGATGGCAGGGCCTTGCTCGGTTGAATCTGAAGAACATGTCCGCCGCATGGCCAAAGTGGCAAAACAAGGTGGCGCAACGGTATTGCGAGGTGGGGCCTTCAAGCCGCGCACCGTGCCATACTCATTCCAAGGCCTTGAAGAAGACGGCTTGCGTTTCTTGCGCGAAGCCGCTGACGCAGAAGGTATGGATGTGATCACTGAAGTTATGGATGTGCCGCATGTGGAAATGGTGGGCAAGTACACCGATATTTTCCAGATTGGCGCCCG
>CAKRHU010000293.1 GCA_934339215.1 uncultured Lacticaseibacillus sp. | reverse complement strand
ATCTCCGAATTGTTCATCGTCGAAGGAGATTCCGCCGGCGGTTCAGCGAAGTCTGGGCGTTCGCGGTTGACTCAAGCGATTTTGCCAATTCGTGGGAAGATCTTAAACGTCGAAAAAGCCTCCATGGAGCGCATTTTGGCCAACGAAGAAATTCGGACGCTGTTTACGGCCATGGGCACAGGATTTGGCGAAGAATTTGACGTCAAAAAAGCGCGGTATCACAAGTTGATCATCATGACCGATGCCGATGTCGATGGCGCCCATATCCGCACGCTGTTGTTGACCTTGATCTACCGCTACATGCGGCCACTGCTTGATGCTGGCTTTGTCTACATCGCGCAGCCACCGTTGTATCGCGTGCGCCAAGGTAAAATGATGCGTTATATCGATTCTGATGAAGAACTCGATGAAGTGTTAGGTACCTTGCAACCGAGTCCGAAACCTGAAATTCAGCGTTACAAAGGGCTTGGGGAAATGGATGCCAGCCAATTGTGGGATACCACCATGGATCCTGATAAGCGCCGCTTGTTGCGAGTTTCACCTGAAGATGCCGAAGCCGCTGATGGCATTTTTGACATGTTGATGGGCGATAAGGTCGAACCGCGCCGTAAGTTCATCGAAGACAATGCGGTTTATGTCGATGCCAAAAATATTGATGCTTAACTAAGTCAGCACGGCGACTGACGCTTTGCGTCTCCAGCTGATCAGCACGACATGGTGAGGGTCCTCGGGAAAGCTAGCCGAGATGTGTCGCTACGCTCCCCACTCGCCGGATCTTTCCCTGCGGCTTTCCGTAGGCGATAAATCGCCAACGGAAATCTCACCATGTCGCACTGCTCAGCTTCCGGCGCAAAGCATCAGTCCTCTCGACATAATTGAATCAATATTTTGATCGAATATGATCGATTATCCGAACCAGAAAAGTTATGAGCGGAAAGGTGAAAGGCGGAGTGGACTGGCCGTCAGCCGTGGGGCTCTTAGCGGTTTACCGCTTAGAGCCCAGCTCCGACGAGCGACATAGCGTTCCACGGCAAGCCCACGTAGCCTTTCACCTTGGAACTCATCACTTTTCGACACATAACCAAACCACTAAGCAACTTAAAAACGCAATGATGAATTGAAAGGAGCAATGCAGCATATGGATGACCGCCAAGAAAGTCGCATCACGACTGTTAATTTGGCCAAAACGATGAAGACATCGTTTCTGGAATATGCCATGAGTGTTATCGTCGCGCGGGCTTTGCCTGATGTGCGCGATGGCCTCAAGCCAGTGCAGCGCCGGATCTTGTATGGGATGAATGAACTTGGGGTGACCCCAGATAAGCCATACAAGAAGTCCGCTCGTATCGTCGGGGATGTCATGGGGAAATATCACCCGCATGGTGACTCGTCGATTTACGAAGGCATGGTGCGCATGGCCCAAGACTTCTCCTACCGTTACATGTTAGTCGACGGCCACGGGAACTTTGGCTCAGTCGATGGTGATGGTGCCGCTGCGATGCGTTACACCGAAGCGCGCATGAGCAAAATCACCATGGAAATGTTGCGTGACATCAACAAAGACACCATCGATTATCAAGATAACTATGATGGCACGGAAAAAGAACCAGTGGTCCTGCCAGCACGTTTTCCAAACCTGTTAGTCAATGGTGCCACAGGGATCGCGGTGGGGATGACCACCAACATTCCGCCGCACAACTTGGCTGAAGTGATTTCAGCGTTGCACATTTTAATGGACAACCCTGAAGCCACCACTGCTGACTTGATGACGGCCTTACCTGGTCCTGACTTCCCAACAGGGGCGTTAGTGCTGGGCAAATCTGGCATTCGCCGCGCTTATGAAACCGGGAAAGGCACGATCACCGTTCGCGCCAAAACCGAAATCGTCACTGAGAAAAACGGTCGCGAACGCATCATCGTCACCGAAATTCCTTACATGGTCAACAAGGCCAAGTTGGTGGAACGCATCGCTGAACTCGCCCGCGAAAAGAAAATTGAAGGGATCACCGATCTCAACGATGAATCTGACCGCGAAGGCATGCGCATCACCATCGATATTCGCCGCGACATGTCCGCTTCTGTCGTGTTAAACAACTTGTTTAAGCTGACGCCTTTGCAAACGGGCTTCTCCTTTAACATGGTGGCCATCGTCAACGGCGCGCCAAAGACCTTGCCGCTGAAGTCCATCCTTGAATATTATTTGGAACACCAAGAACAAGTGATCCGTCGGCGGACGGCTTTTGAACTGAAGAAAGCCCAAGCCCGTGAACACATCTTGGAAGGCTTGAAGATCGCCTTGGATCATATTGATGCAATCATCAGTATCATCCGTGGCAGTGAAACCGGCGACAAAGCCAAAGTCATTTTGATGGACAAGTACGCGTTGTCTGACAAACAAGCCCAAGCGATTTTGGATATGCGCTTGGTTCGCTTGACTGGTTTGGAACGCGACAAAGTTGAAAATGAATTAAGTGAGATCCGCAAAGCCATTGCCGATTACAAAGACATTTTGGCCCGGCCGGAACGGGTTCATCAAATCATTTACGACGAATTGCTGGAAATTCAGCGCAAATTCGGTGACAAGCGTCGCACGGAACTGCTCGTTGGCGAAGACTTGAACATCGAAGACGAAGACTTGATCGAAGAAGAAACAGTGGTCATCACCTTGACGCACAATGGTTACGTCAAGCGCTTGCCACAATCTGAATTCAAGTTGCAAAACCGTGGCGGCCGCGGCGTGCAAGGGACTGGCGTGCATGATGATGACTTCGTGGAACATTTGATCTCCACATCCACGCATGATGTGCTGTTGTTCTTCACCAACTCTGGTAAAGTTTACCGGGCCAAAGGCTATGAGATCCCAGAATATGGGCGCACCGCCAAAGGCATTCCGATCATCAACTTGTTAGGTATCGACAA
>CAKRHU010000292.1 GCA_934339215.1 uncultured Lacticaseibacillus sp. | reverse complement strand
GGTGATTATTTTGTCATGGCCGCAAGTTTGATGGCGTTAAAAAGTCAATTATTGCTGCCACAACCTGAAGTCGACATCGATGATGAAGAATACGTCGATCCGCGGGCGGATTTGGTCAACCAACTGCTGACTTATCAAATGTATCAAGCCGCGGCCAAACAACTGCAAACTCGCGAAGTTCAGCGGGCACAGTCCTTTGCCAAAGACCCGACTTTGCCGGATAGCGACTTAGCCGTGCCAATGGCGCCTGGTGCGGTGAAGCTGCGCGACTTGGTGCAAGCGATGAGTGCGGTGGTGGCCAACCAACTCGCCACGGCTAAAACCATCGCCCATATTGAAGCGGAGCCCATTTCGTTGACTGAACGCATTGGAGCCGTGATGAACAAGCTCAGCCAAACTCATCAATGTTTATTTGAAGACTTATTGGCAGAGCATTCTGTCGATGGGGTGGTGACGACATTTTTGGCGATTTTGGAATTGATGAAAAATGATCAAGTGGATTGCGCGCAAAGTGAACCTTTTGCGCCGATCATGGTGACGTTAAAGGAGGCGGCTTGATGCAAGGGGTCATTGAAGCTGTTTTATATACGGCAGGGACTGCTGGGGTAGAGTTGCAAGATTTCGCCGGAATTTTAGGCATCAGCACCGCCGCCATGCGCCAACAACTTGAAGCTTATCAAAAAGCCCTAGCTGAAGACGCCAACGCAGGCTTGTTTGTGCGTCAAAGCGGGGATCGTTATTACTTATTGACCAAGCCAGAATTTGCTGACGCATTGCGGAAATATTTTGCCGGGCCACCGGCTCAAGGGTTGTCGCAAGCGGCGCTTGAAGTGTTGGCGATCATTGCGTATCAACAGCCGATCACCCGCATTGAAATCGACGAAGTGCGGGGCGTGCAGTCCAGTGGTGCTTTGACCACTTTGGCCAGTCGGCAATTGGTCAAAGAAGCTGGCCGCAAAGAAGCGCCAGGGCGACCGATTTTATATGCGACCACGCCGTTATTTTTAGATTATTTTGGGTTAAAAACCTTGAAAGATCTGCCACCGCTGGAAGAACACCAAGCCGCTGGTGAAATCGGTTTGTTTGATTTCAATTCGGCTTTAGAAGGAGGAACAAATGAATGAAGAACTGGTTCGCTTGCAAAAAGCAATCGCAAATGCTGGGGTAGCCTCACGCCGGCATGCTGAAGAATTGATCGCTACCGGTCACGTTGAAGTCAATGGCCAAGTGGTCACGGAAATGGGGGTCAAAGTGACGTCGCGTGATGAAGTCTTAGTCGATGGGGTACCGCTGACCAAGCCAATTTCTCGCCATTACTTATTTTATAAGCCGCGTGGCGTGATCACGGCGGTCACCGATGATAAAAAGCGCAAAGTGGTCACCGATTATTTTGAAGACGTGCCAGAACGCTTATATCCCGTCGGTCGGTTGGATTATGATACCAGCGGTTTGTTGATCATGACCAATGACGGTGAATTCGCCAACCAATTGATGCATCCGAAGTTTAAAATCGAAAAGCACTACATTGCCAAAGTGCAAGGTATTCCGACGCGTTTGGCCTTGGATCCATTGCGCAAAGGCATGAAAATCGATGGTAAGAAGTTAGCCCCGGCGCGCTTCAACATTATCTCTTCTGATAAAGCCAAGAAAACGGCGATCGTGGAATTGACCATTCACCAAGGGGTCAACCACCAAGTCAAAAACATGTTAAAGGCCGTGGGTTTCCCTGTGATCAAGTTATCCCGACCACAATATGGGCCGTTGACCTTAGATGGGTTGCAACCAGGCGACTATCGGCCATTGAAGCCACGCGAAGTCGATGCGTTGCGGAAATTAGCCAAAGGCGAAGACTTACGTTAAAGCGAGTGTGAAGAACTGACCCAATAATAGACGAGTCTCTGCGACAGTGAAGCATCACTGTCAAAGGGACTCGTTTTTTTGGCGACATTTTCGTTTGCACCGAAAGACGTTTTCTGAATCAAAAACAGCCTTCAAAATTGTCAATGAGATGAAATAAGCGTATATTTTGGATAGCATGATGGTTTGAGGTATCTTGCTGTTCATATTAGAATAATATTTTATAGGATTTGAACTCGAAAAGGGGATCTTCGATATGCCAACACATCCATTGAAACAGTCTGCAATGAAACCGTTGTCGCCAAAGGCTGCGATCAAACTGACATCAGGGCGTGATTTCTGGTCCACAGAAGCTTTGCCGGGTATTCCCAGTATCCGCATGAGTGATGGCCCACATGGTTTGCGTTATCAAGCCACCGCAGGGGATCATTTAGGGATCAATGAAGCGTTGGCGGCAACTGCATTTCCCACTGCTAGTGCATCTGCCAGTAGTTGGGATCCAGAATTATTGGCGCAAATGGGCGCTGCAATCGGCCGTGAAGCAAGACGTGCTGGCGTCGATGTGGTCTTGGGCCCGGGAATCAATATCAAACGCGATCCTCGCGGTGGCAGAAACTTTGAATATTTTTCAGAAGATCCTTTTTTGACCGGGCAGTTGGCCATTGGCTGGATCAATGGCTTGCAAAGTCAAGGTGTGGGCGCTTCGTTGAAACATTTTGCCGGTAATAATCAAGAAACGGATCGTTTGCGGGCGGATTCACTGATCGATCCCATTGCGTTGCACGAGTTATATTTGGAAGCTTTTCGCCTGGCAGTCACCAACGCCAAGCCTGAATCGGTGATGATCGCATACAATCGCCTCAACGGTATTTATATGAGCGATCATGCTTATCTGTTGACGACAGTCTTGCAAAAGCAGTGGGGCTTTGATGGTTTGGTGGTCACTGATTGGGGTGCGCTGAATCATAAAGTGGCCGCGTTAAATGCAGGGACAGATCTGGAAATGCCGAGTTCCGGGCATTTGTTTGACCACCAAGCCTTAGTCAGCAAGCAGATCGTACCGGCTGCCTTAGAT
>CAKRHU010000291.1 GCA_934339215.1 uncultured Lacticaseibacillus sp. | reverse complement strand
TTTTGCCATATGTCCTGGGAACCAGTTAATAGCCAATTTGATTTCTCCTTAGGTATCTTGCTCATGAAAAGGCGGCTCCTCCAAGTGAGAAGCCGCGACTGGAAATAGATAAGTTAATTATAACGTAGAAAACGAAGTGATGCCAATTCGTTGAACACAGTTGAACGAAACTAATTTTCTAGTCACGTGACTGACATCTGGTTGCATAAAATTGAATCAACCCCAGAGGAAAACGAGGATACAAACTTTTAACGGCGTGTATCCTCAAGAATTTGATCGATGAGGCAAAATTGACTGCCTGCTTCGTCTCATTAGCTTGTAAATATGGACGCCTCGTAGCGCTTCACCAGCCTTCCGCACTTCTTCGTGACGTTTGGCAGAAATTTTGCCGTTTGCGCGTTGCTTGAAGCGTAGATATTCTTCGGCATTTAATTCTAAAGGCGTACTTTTGCATTTCACCTTGATCAGTTGTTTCTCCTCCTTTAGTCAAATAATGTGTCTGGACATTGATCATCGCCAGAAATAATTTCACTGTCAATCCACCAGCGCATCTTATATGGTATGATGTTTTTGAAAGTAGGCGATACGACTTGGCGAAGAAAAACAAACATCAATCAAACGCAGCTCGCAAGAAACAGATCCAGCGCCAAACCGACGCCAAAACTCGCGATGCGCAACAACAAGCATTATCACACGGCCACTATATCAAAAATCCGCGTGTGATCTGATCCAAACCAAATAAGCGTCGATCGAATTCAATTTTCGATCGACGCTTATTTTCATCTTCACAGCCCAATTTGTTTCAACTGTAAGAACGTACATACTGCAAAAATCATCCCCATCAGCAAAATGTTGCGCCATTCTCCAACCAAAATAAACGGCAGTTGCGTCAATCCATCGCGTTTACGCTGATCCCAGGCGATGTGATCACAAATCAAGCCAACGACTACTAAAATTGCCGGTGATAACCACAACCCCCACCGGCCACCCCAACTATCTGCGGCGCCAGTACCGTTAAAATGCAACGCGATGGTTTGCGGACTGATCAGCGTTAACCCGATTGTCACGACCACGCTCAGCAACGCAATTCCCCAGATCCACAAACGAAACTTCCTCACAGCGCTCATCTCCTGTTGCCAACATTATAGCGCAGACTCAGTGCTTATTTGTAATTTTTTGATCAAAGTGTGCAATTCTGTCAGTGATTCTTGCTGTCCCGTTAACAGCCACTCCCGCCAGATTCCATAAACGCCATTGGCCATAAAGACCGTCCAATACTTCAGGTGCTCAGGAAACATGGCCGGCCAATCGGCATAATAGCGCGCCATATTCTCAGTAAATAAGTCCCGGATGAGATATTCGAAGTGGGCCTTCAAAGACAGTCGAAGCTCAGTGGCAAAGTCATCAAAGAACGCCTGCATGTCTCCAAGTTTTACGGTAACGGTTTGCTCAAAAATCACATTATTAAATAAATGCTTCAGCTGCGGGGCAAAATGTTGTCGCAAAATATCCTCAACGCGATCGTAATTGCGGTAAAATGCCATCCGGCTGACGCCTGCCCGCGCGACTAACTCAGTGATTTTGATTTCACTGAGTGATTTTTTTGCGAGGAGTTGAAATAACGCCTCAGTTAAGTAGGTTTGCGAGTCTTGTTGAATCGCTCGCGCATGTTTGGTCGCTGCCATCACAATTCCGCCATTCTGTCACAGATGCCGGTTTTGGGGTTGTGACCGGTTTTCCTAAACCGAACACTATTGGCACTGAGGTTACAACTGTATCATACTTAAAGGAGACAAATTGATGTCAAAATCATTCGTTGTCGTCACCGGTGGTTCAGGTTTTATTGCCAGCCACATCATCGCCCAATTGTTAGAAGCCGGCTATGCAGTTCGCACCACCGTTCGTAATATTGAGCAAAAAAGTCCGTTGATCGAACAGATGCTGCACCAAGCCGGCATCACGGATCTTTGCGACTTGAGTCTGGTTGCCGCAGACTTAACCAACCCTGCTCACTGGGACGACGCGATCAATGGCGCAGATTATGTGATCCATCCTGCCTCCCCAACGCCAACGTTGAATTTCAAAGATGAGCGCGAGATGATCGCACCTGCCATCAACGGAGTATTGTATGTCTTGCAGGCCGCTGCCAAGCATCACATCAAGCGCGTGGTGTTAACGTCGGCTTATGGGGCGATTTTTGCCGGGCACCGCGATCAAACGACCCCTTTCACTGAAAAAGACTGGTCCGATTTGACCCAACCGGGTGTCCATCCTTATCAGAAATCTAAAACCATGTCCGAACAGGCGGCTTGGGATTTCATCAAGCATGACGATTCGGGTTTACAACTTGCGACGATTAACCCGGTTGCGGTCATGGGTCCAGTGCTGGCCAATGATTATTCCCATTCCAATATTCAAATTAAAGATTATCTCACCGGCAAGACTCCCTTGGTGCCAAAAGTCGATTCAGGCTATGTGGATGTCCGCGATGTCGCCAGTTTGCATTTACTTGCCATGACGCGCCCAGAAGCTAATGGTCAGCGCTTTTTGGCAACCACTGGTGAAACGCTCTCGATGCTTGAAGTCGCCGACATTTTGCGCGTTGCATTTCCAGCGTTTGCCCGCAAGTTGCCGAAGCACGAAATTCCCACGGCTGCCTTGAAGCTCGCAGCTCAAGCTGATCCGATGTTGAAAATGGTAGCATCAGTTGCTGGGACCTATGCCGAAACTTCAAATGAAAAAGCGGTGACGTTATTAGGTTGGCATCCCCGCTCGGCTCGCGAGGCCATCATTGCCACGGCGCAATCGATGATCGATTTGGGAATCGTCTCAGCGGATTAAACCGCTTTTTGTGACAACTAGTTTATCACGGCTTGAATGCGTTCTCAAATACGTTACAATAGACCTATCCGAACTGGAAAGGACTTGTGAACATGTC
>CAKRHU010000290.1 GCA_934339215.1 uncultured Lacticaseibacillus sp. | reverse complement strand
CCGACGGCCAAAAGCCAGTCGCTTTGGCAGGGGTCATGGGTGGTTTGAACTCTGAAATCACGGATGAAACCACCACCGTTGTGATCGAATCTGCCTGCTTTGCACCAACCAACATTCGCAAAACTGCCTTGAAGTACAACTTGCGCTCCCAAGCTTCTTCGCGGTTTGAAAAAGGCATCAACGTGGCCGACATCAACAATGCGTTAGACGAAGCGGCCCGCTTGATGGCAGAACTTGGCAATGGGACCGTGGCTAAAGGGCATTTGTCTGCCAGCGCAATTGTTCCAAAAGACACGATCGTCAAGATCACGTTAGATCGTATTAACCATGTCTTAGGCACGGACTTCGACGAAGCCTTAGTGACTGACTTGTTCAAGCGCTTAGGCTTTGGCGTGGAAACGCATGATGGTGAATTTGCTGTCGCCGTGCCACCACGGCGTTGGGACATTGCGATCGATTCAGATTTGATCGAAGAAGTGGCCCGCTTATATGGTTACGACAACCTGCCATCCACCTTGCCAACCACGACCATGACCATCGGCCAATTCACGCCTAAACAAGCGCGTTTGCGCCGCACCCGCAAGATCTTAGAAGGTTTAGGCTTGAGTCAAGCCATCACGTATAGCTTAGTCAATGCAGAAGAAGCCCATCAATTTGCCATCGAATCAAGCGAAGGGACCAAGGTTTCTTGGCCAATGACGCAAGATCACGCCGTTTTACGTGAGAACTTGATCGCCGGGTTGATCAATGCGGAACAATATAATGTGGCTCGCAAGCAGGCTGATTTGGCGCTTTATGAACAAGGTCGCGTCTTCTTGCGCAAGCCAGGGCATGTGCGGCCTGAAGAGCATGAATATGTGGCAGGCTTGTTCACTGGTAATTTAACCAGCAAAAACTGGCATCAACAAGCTGAAAGTGTTGATTTCTACTATGTTAAAGGCATTGTGGATCACTTGTTAGGTGACTATCGGTTGGACCAACCAGTTGAATATGTGGCCTTAAAAGATGATCCACAATTGCATCCTGGTCAAAGTGCGAAATTAGTCTTGGCTGGTGAAACCATCGGCTTGATCGGCCGCTTGCATCCCGGTTTTGAACATGCAGAAGGCTTACCAGAAACTTATGTCTTCGAATTGAACTTGGAAGCTTTGATGAACGCTGATCGTTCAGAAATGGCCGCTAAGCCGGCACCGAAGTTCCCAGAAATGACCCGCGATATCGCCATCCTGGTTGACCAAGCCGTTGAAAACGCGGCGATCGTCAATGTCATTGAACAAGTCGGCGGCAAGTTCTTGCGTGACGTCACCTTGTTTGATGTTTATGCTGGGGCCAATATTGAAGGACACAAGAAGTCTTTGGCTTACACTTTGACTTATCGGCGCGATGATCAAACGTTGACTGAAGACGAAGTGAATGCGGCCTTTGAAAAAGTCACCACGGCGTTGAATGAACAATTAGGCGCGACGATTCGTTAATTTTTTTAAAACCTGCTGTCAAAAGTCGATGCTTGTCGCTTTTTGCAGCAGGTTTTTGTATACTGAAAACAGTATGTGTCATCAGGAGGAACGCTTTTGAGTAAGCAGGATTTGCAAAAAAGAGCCACTCGTACTGCGGAAAAACAGGTAGTGAATCATATTGTGGCTTGGGTCGTCGGCATCGTGGTGTGTGTGTTGATCCTCACTGGCTTTATGGGCTATCGGTATTTGAATTCAGCGCTTGATGCGGTGGATTCAGCCGATAAAAAAGTCGTGACCGTGTCGATTCCAAGTGGGGCCAGCACCTCACAAATTGCCCATACTTTAGAAAAAAAAGGCGTCATCAAGTCGGCGATGGTGTTTAACTATTACGTGAAATTCCATAATTACAGCAATTTTCAGGCTGGCGACTTCAGTTTGAGTAAAGCCGAAAATTTGAAAAGTATCATCGCCCAATTGCGTGGCGGCGGCTCAACGGATTCAACCGGGACGGTGTTAGTCAAAGAAGGGGTGACGGCTGAAACCATAGCCGATGCCGTTGACAAGCTCAAATCCAAAGATCCTAGCTTTACCAAAGCCAACTTCATCAAATTGCTCAAAGACGAGAATTTCTTTGACCAATTGTACAAAAAATATCCCCAACTGTTGAAATCGGCTAAAGCCGCGACTGGTGTGCGATATCGTTTGGAAGGCTACTTATTCCCAGCGACATACAGTGTCACCAGCGGCGAAAGCTTAAAAGCCTTGATCACTCAAATGGTGGCCAAAACCGACAGCGTGCTGAGCAATTACTACACGTCGATTCAAAAGCAAGGCTACACCGTGCAAGAAGTGTTGACGTTAGCCAGCTTGGCTGAACGTGAAGGGGTATCAGGGAACGATCGGCGCGAAATCGCTGGGGTCTTTTTGAACCGGATCGATGCGGGGATGCCACTGCAATCTGATATTTCCGTCATGTACGCTTTAAACACGCACAAAACGCATTTGACCAACAAGGATACCAGTGTGGATTCACCGTATAACTTATACGTGCACACCGGATACGGGCCAGGCCCGTTCAACTCGCCTTCAGAAACCTCGATTCGCGCAATTTTGAGCCCATCCGATCGCTCGAAAGGGTACTTGTACTTCGTGGCCAACTTGAAGACTGGCGAGATCTTGTATGCGACGACGTTGTATCAACATGAAGTCAACACGGCTAAATTTGCGTCAGATAACGGGACAAACTAATGGCAAAACCAATTGTGATCGGGATTGCTGGCGGTTCTGCCTCTGGTAAAACTACCGTCGCCCATGCATTATGTGAAACCTTTGAAAATGGGGTGGTGTTGCTGCAGCAAGACAGCTATTACAAACATAGCGACTTCCCCTTTGAACAACGCAAGCAAATCAATTATGATCATCCTGACGCATTTGACCATGATTTATTAGTGGCCCAACTCCAGCAATTGATTCAACGCCATCCCATTGA
>CAKRHU010000289.1 GCA_934339215.1 uncultured Lacticaseibacillus sp. | reverse complement strand
CGGTAATTCTTTGAGCAAAGTATCCGCCATCAGCTTTGGATCATCACCGAATAGACTCGGGGCGTCACTGCCATCAGCTTCAGCGGCTAATAAATCAGTCATCATCATATAAAGTTGCGCGTTGACTGACTTCTCATCGCGCATGAAAGCACCTAAGGTCGAATAAATGCGCAAATCGTCAAACCATTTGCAATCTGATTCTGTCAATTGCTTTTCAAGGGTGTTCAGTTGGTCGCGATACCACTGCTCATCATGTGTTGTCATGTGTATCCTCCTCCACCGTTGCGACTTGTGCCAACAGCGTTGCCCATTGCGTTTTGAATTCGTCACAAGCCGCGATTCCAGAAACTGTCAGGTGAAAATATTTGCGATCAGGGCCGTCAGGAGACGCCTTCATCATTCCAGTAATGTCGCCTTGTTTTTCTAATTTAGCGAGCAGGGGATAAAGAGTGCCACCAACAACAGTCGTAAAACCATATTGATGCAGACGCTGCATCAGCTCGTAGCCATAGATCTCACCTTGGCTGATGATCAACAAGACGCAACCTTCCAGCACGCCTTTGAGTAACTGCGATGATTTCATAAAAAGCCTCCAAGTAGTCAGGATTCCTAACTACCAAAAAGATATCACCGAGGAAGTAGTTTGTCAAACTAACTAGTTTCTTACTCAGCCACGAGTTTAAGGACTTTGTTTTGTTGCCTTTCAAGGGCAGTTCCATTAAAATCAATTAAAGTGGTTACATTCTGGCGTCATGAGGGAGACATGATGGAAAAGCGTATTCAACAAATTTTGAATTCTGTATACTGGATTTTTGCCTTCCTGACCGTCGCCAGTAGCGGCTATTTGTTGCACTCACTACAAACGGCACAAGAGATGCGCGCCGTCCAAAACGCTCTGCAAGCACAGGACGGTTCATTGGTTATCCAGCTGCAACAAGCCGGTTTCACTAACGAAATGTGGCTGATGACGATGATGGCGACTTTGTTTGTGGCCTTTCATGTCAACGCGCCACTGATGCAAGAGTTTCAGCGCAATGGTTGGGTGCTTGCCATTAAAGCACGCAAGCCATGGGCATACACCCAAGTCGTGTTGTTCGTTCTACTTACAATATCGAGTTTCACGCAACCCATTTCAAGCCTACGCTGGATCGGGGTGGCGTTGATTGTCGGGATAGTCTTGGTCACTTGGCGCCATTGGCATGCGCTCCAACAGTATCGGGAGTATTACAGTGATCCAGCAAACTATTTGATCGAACGTTAATGGCCCATTTTAAAAGCGACGACTCTAGACAATCTTTCTTGCCTAGGGTCGTCGCTTTGTTTGCGTCCTTCAAAAAATTATGCCAGACGCCCAACTTGCATCGCGTCCAAAACACCCCGAACCGCTTTTGAGTTTGGATAAAATTGAGTATGTTTTGCGCGAGTCAGTAACCAATCCGCTTTTGAGTAATCTGCTAATTTATTGGTGGCAATGGCCAGTTGCTGAATTTGTCCCACCGCATAACCATACTGATCGGCCAATTGCCACATTTGAACCAGTAGGCGTTGAATCTGTCGACGGGTCCAAGCTGTCCAAATGACAAAGCATAAACTGATTATTACAGAACTTCCAAATACCCAAGCAGGATCAGCATCCACAAATAGTATTGACACAAATAAAATCACGATTGCGAGTTCGGCGTTACCGGTATGGCGAAATCGCCCAGGTAAGATTAGCCCAAGCAACATCGCTGTGATTCCGAACACCATATAAGCAATTCCGCTTGATGCTTGAGCACCAAAATACAACAGACAGCCGCAACTGATCATAAGGACGCCATATATCAGTGATGTCACTGAGAATCGCAAGTTGTGCATGTGTGTATCCCCCAGGTAATTGTCGTTCAGCGTCGCGTTCAATCGAAAACGTTTTATTCTACTTCTGGTATATCATACGACATTGGTTTCGCCATGCAATATTTGTTTAGGGTGGGTGCGCGTGATACAATTTCCCGAAGAATTGGCCTGCACTTTTCCTTTAACGATGTCGCGGCAATTGCGTCAATTGAATCTCGCCCATTGATTTAAATCGTCCTCGAAAATGTCACATATGATTGACATTTATCCACCACTGCTGTATCTTAAAGATGTCAAATATAAGTGACAGGAGGTGCAGTGGTGAATCACGTTCGCGAGTATCGCAAAGCGCAAAAGCTTTCACAATTGGCATTAGCTGATGCGATCGGCGTTGCGCGACAAACTATCAACTTGATCGAAAACGACAAATATAATCCGTCGCTGGATCTTTGTTTGAAGTTGGCGTGGGCGCTGCATACGGATTTGAACACTTTATTTTGGAGGGATGAAGATGAGTAAAGGGGATAAGTTTTTAAAATGGTTCTTCGGCGGGCGTGGTGTGGTGGATGAACGCTTCAAACAAGAACTTGGGAAAGTCGCGACAAAAACGTTAATGGTGTTCTTCGGCGTTCAGATGATCTTTTTGCTCGGCTTTGGCATGTACATGTTCTTGGCGCCGATCGAAGATTATGAAACTTTGGCTGAGATCTTGTGGCTTTGTGAGATGCTCGGCACTAGCGTTATCTTCTTAGGGATGGAATTTGTGCTGATCCATCGCAAAGTCTTCGTTCAAGAGTTACCAGAAGCCAAGGCAAACAAGACCATTCGTCATCTGAAGTTTGAATGGGCTTTGCGGGCTTTGATCTTTGGTATCGGGTTTTGGTTACTCACGTCTTGGTTTGACATGGGGAAAGCCGGATACATCGCCCAGCTATTTAAACCAAAATCAATTGGCCGTGGCGTGTTCGGATTCGTACTTTGGGGTGTAATGATGTACGGCATCCAGCGTTGGCAATTGCGAAAGATCAAGGATGACGATTAATTAGGGGGAAGCGACATGCGACATCGTTGGATGATTCAAGCGTGTGGGGGATTGATGGCTGCTGTGACTG
>CAKRHU010000288.1 GCA_934339215.1 uncultured Lacticaseibacillus sp. | reverse complement strand
GTTTGGCCAATCTCTGGCGCCGGCCGCACCGGCAACTTGTCCAGTTTTCCGCAGTGGCGCCAAGGCGCTGGAGCTCATATATTTTCGGGCCGCTAGGCAATTGGTATAACTAACTGGAAGATTGAAAGCACACTTACGCTGCCGGACAGCAATACAATTTCAAAATCCGGATTTAAAGATGAAAGAGTATTATTTAACACGTGATGCGTCAACATAAACGTGTTTGATCTGTAAGCTAGCAATTTCAACCGAGAAAATCTGCGGGTGGAGATGGTCAGGTATCGCGGAGGTGAACTGGACAATTTCCTGTGGGAGTGAAATCAAGTGAAATGCCGGTCTGTTGCGGTTCGCGCAGATTTCACCGGCAAAAAACGAAACGAAGTGATTTTCTTCGGTTCATTTTTTAGGCGAAAGCTCCTCGAACGCTTTTTGTTCGAGAGCTGCCGCCGGCCGCACGGAAACTTGTCCAGCTCCCCGGAGTGATACCTGACCATCGGAACTCACAGATTTTCGTGCCGCTAGGCAATTGGTAAGGCGAACTGGAAAATTAAAATCACACTTACGCTGCCGGACAAGGTTTGTGATAAAGACACAAACGGGGTCAAGACGAAAACGTCGAGACCCTGTGTGCGTTACTACTATTGTCAACTAGTCAGCCATTTTAACATGCGTCGGTTGCCAGTGCCACTCATTACCATCGCGCGCCAACAAGTCAAAGCTTTCCTTTGGCCCCATGGTACCGGCTGGATATTCAGGCATGGTGGTATCGTTCTTCCAAGCATCAAGAATTGAATCCACATATTGCCAAGTCTTGGCCAATTCCGTCCAGCGCGTGAAGTTCGTTTGATCCCCTTGCAGCGCATCTTGAATCAAGCGTTCATATGCTTCAGGCGCTTGCTTGGCGAGTTTTGGATCATGGCGGAAGGCTAAGTTTTCTGGAATCAAGTCATTGCTTTGCCCTAATTTTTTGCCATTTAAGACCAAATCGAAACCTTCACTTGGTTCGACATAAATCGTCAAGGTATCAGGCTGGTTAGACGTGTTAAACAAGTTGTCTTTGGCCGGCTTGAACACCACTGTTATTTGCGTGGATTTGCGTGTCAAACGTTTGCCCGTGCGGACATAAATCGGTACGCCTTCAAAGTCTGGCGTATCGACTAAGATTTTCCCAGCCACAAAAGTATCCGTCAGAGAATCCTTAGCCACGCCGGTTTCGTCACGGTAGCCGGTGACGGCATCCCCATCGATCACCGCTGCGGTATATTGCCCGCGGACGAAGTTATCACAAGCAACTTCGGGTGTGTACACATGTAAGTGGTCAAAGACATCGCCTTTGACTTGGTGCACGGCTTCAGAAGTCAATGAGTCTGGCTTAGCCATGGTGAGGTCGGCAACCAGTTGCATCACATGGTTTTGGATCATATCGCGGATCGCACCAGATTGTTCATAATAACCGGCCCGCTCTTCAACACCGACTGCTTCAGCCAAGGTGATTTGAATGTTTTGGATAAAGTCTTTATGCCAAATGTTTTCCACCATTGGATTGGCAAAACGCAACGCCATAATGGCTTGGGCCATTTCTTTGCCTAAGTAGTGATCGATGCGATAGATCTGTGATTCATCAAAAGTCGCCGTGATCGAGTCATTCAAGGCTTTAGCTGATGCATAATCATGACCAAAAGGCTTTTCGATCACCAGGCGGTTAAAGCCGTTATCCGTCAACAACGCCTCAGACTTCAAATGTTCGGCGATCGTTGCAAAGAAGTTTGGCGCCATGGCCATGTAATAGATCCGATTGCCGCCGACTTGGTATTGGTCATCAAGCTTAGCCGCCAAAGTTTTCAACGTGATGTAGTGATCCGCATCCGTGACATCATGCGATTGATAATAAAAATGACTCGCAAAACGTTGTGCTTGTTCAAGCGTTGCCCCAGGCATGGTTTTAACCGCGTCGACCACGATTTCGCGTAAATGTTCATCAGACCAAGGCCGCCGAGCGGTCCCGATCACGGCAAAACGATTTTTCAAATAGCCGCGTTGAAATAGTCCAAACATGGCTGGATAAAGTTTGCGGCGAGCCAAGTCTCCTGACCCACCAAAAAGAATGATCACTGCTGCTTGTTCTTTTGCCATAAGCTCCTGTTACTCCTATTGCGTCAACAACGTGTTAGTCCACGATCGCCGGATCGATGAAAATATGCGCCGCACGCACCCGATCAACGGCTAAGTCTTTGTCTGTGCGCGTCAGATGCAAGGTGATCGTCGAATCTGACACCCCTACCACCGTAAAATGGTCTTCAATTTGTAAATCGATATCGCGAATATAATCCAACACCACAACTTCATCGACCACCCGCTCAATATGGCCTTTTTCGCCAACTGAGACATTGGATAATGGTTTGCGACTTTGATCAAAATAATGCCCATCTGCATCTGGGATCACCCCACCATGCGGGCAGTATTGCGGATGGCCTAACATTTCGGCCAGGCGATCAGCCATGTCTTGGGTCGTCGCATGTTCCAAACGTTCTGCTTCTTGGTGAATCGAATCGACTGGATAATGCAGCGATTCCACCAAAAAGACTTCCCACAACCGGTGATTACGCACTAATAAAGCCGCCCGCTTTTGGCCGGTGGCTGTCAGTTTGATCCCTTGATACGGGGTATGGGTCACATAGTGTTGTTCAACTAATTTGGTGATCATCTCGCTGACCGAAGCCGCCGAAACATCCAAGCCGATCACGATTTGCTTGTTTGAGATCAGCTGGGTGTCTCCGCCCAGTTCAAAAATCATTTTAAGATAATCTTCTTTATTAGGTGTCATAACTCATCCTTACTTTTAGTGGCAATTGTCTAAGTCTATTATGGCATGAAATCGCCAAAAATAGAAGTCAAGGGCTGGCAAACTTAATAATGTCGCGTGAGGGATTTGCCATGGCGACTCCAGCTG
>CAKRHU010000287.1 GCA_934339215.1 uncultured Lacticaseibacillus sp. | reverse complement strand
TTACCATTGTGTCACATAAACTAAGGACGAGAAAATATCGTGTATCTGATATAATTGGATCTGGCAACTAGCCCCAGTGAAGACGGCATATAGCTTTACCAGGTAATGCGAAGTTTTTGACACCACTCGGCGAAAAAATTGTCCAAGGTCGGCGAAGAAATTGACCAACAATACAGAAACCTCCTGTATACTACGGGTAGCATACGTGTAAGCGCGTGCAATTCTTAAATACAGGAGGTCTTTGTAATGGCTATTCATTACCGTCAAATTCTTGAGCTTCACGCTCAAGAGCTGGTGCAGCGAGACATTGCGGCAATCACTGGGAATTCACGTCCCAAGATTTCTGAAGTTATCAAGCAAGCTGAGCTACATCAGATTAGTCCACCATTTACTGATGATGTGGATGATATTTGGTTGGAAAGCTTGTTGTTTCCTCAGAAGCAACCGATGGCAAAAGGTCGGCAGATACCCGACTTCGAAAAGATACACGAGGAATTGGCTAAGCCTAACGTCACCTTATCCCTGGTTCATTATGAATATGAGCAAGAGTGCCGACAAAATGGCACAATTCCGTATGCGTATCGAACCTTTTGCCAGTATTATCGTGCTTATGCGCAGAAATATAAGGCAACTATGCGGATCCGGCGTAAACCAGGTGAAGTGATGGAGGTCGATTGGGCGGGCTCACCTTTGCATATCGTCGATCGCGAAACTGGAGAAATCATCAAGGCATATCTGTTCATCGCTTCTTTGCCGTGTAGTGCGTACAGCTACTGTGAGGCATTTATGACTGAACAACAGGAGGCGTGGCTTACTGGACACATTCATGCGTATGAATTCTTTGGTGGTGTGACGCAATATCTGATTTCCGACAATCTCAAAACGGGTGTGACTTCGCACAAGCATAGCGAAATCATCTTGAATGAAATGTATCGAGATCTAGCCTTGCACTACGGCACAATTGTGATGCCAGCACGAGTCCGGAAGCCAAAGGATAAGCCGACTGTCGAAGGTGTTGTGGGGACAGTATCAACATGGATTATAGCAGCGCTACGAAATGAAACATTCTTTGGCCTCGAGGAATTAAATAAGGCCGTTCGCATCAAACTCAAGGAGTTCAACGAACGGCCATTCACAAAGAAATATAAACAAGGTAGTCGCCTTTCGGCGTTTCATGACGAAGAAAGCTTTGCCTTGCGACCATTACCTGTTCAAGCTTATACGATGGCCAGTTGGCGGACTGCCATCGTGCAATTAGACTACCACATCAACGTGGAAAGTCAGTTTTACTCTGTTCCTTACGAGTATATCTCATCTAAAGTGGATATCAAGGTGACGAAAGATATCGTAGAAGTTTTCTACAAAGGTAATCGAATTGCCTCCCATAAACGACTAACCGGTAAATTCGGGCAATTTTCAACCAATCACGATCATTTGCCAGCAGAACATAAACTGTTCGTCGATCATACACCTGAGAACGCATTAGCTTGGGCGGAAGAGGTTGGCATCAATACGCTTGCCGTAATGCGATATCTACTTAAATCGGCGGCAAGTGAAAAACAAGGTCTAAGTGCAGCTTTTCGATTCAAAGGCTTAGCTAGAAAATACGCAGCTATTGAAATCGAAGCCGCGTGTACGACCGTGATGAAAATTGCGACCGCACCGACGGTGTCCGTAGTTGAACGGGTTATGAAAAGTCAAAAGATTCCAGCACCAAAGACGATTAACGAACCCGACTACGGTTTTACTCGTGGTGCAGCATACTTTGGAGGAAATGACTAATGGTAAATGACGAAACTCAACGGAAGTTACGGCAGATGAAGCTTACCTCTATGGCAAATGCCTTGGAAGCACAGGAAAGCAACACAGAATATCGATCAATGAACTTTGATGATCGGTTCAAGTTACTCGTTGATGCGGCTTACGCAAGCCTTCAGTCAAATAGGCTGAATCGACTGATCAAGAGTGCAAATTTTCGGACGAATGAGCCATGTATAGCTGATATCAATTACTTGCCGGATCGTAAGTTGGATCGGAACTTGATTCAACGCCTTGCGACTGGCACGTATATTCAAGAGCACCATAACGTCATCTTAATGGGTGCTTCAGGTAACGGGAAAACATGGTTGGCGACAGCTTTGGGGATTGAGGCTTGCCATCAGTTTCATAAAGTAAAATATGTGCGTCTTCCCGAACTGATTGATGATTTGATTGTAGCGAAGCATGAGGCAAACGGTGACTTTCATAAGATTATTGAACGGTACAAGAAAGTTGAACTCTTGATCATCGATGAGTGGCTTTTGACGCCGATCAACGATGAACAAGCTCAGACTATTCTTGAGTTGATCGAATATCGAAGTCAGCGTGGTTCAACAATCTTTTGTACTCAATTCGCGCCGGAAGGCTGGCATAGTAAGCTGGGAAATCCACAGATTGCGGATGCGATCCTTGACCGAATCGTCCACGATTCTTACAAGCTCCTTATCCAAGGCGACAAATCGATGCGCGAGCGGTATGGAATCGGAGGCGAATTTGCATGATTTCAGTAGAACTGGAACAACGATTGGCGCTGTTCTATGCACATACAGACGCAATGGAAGACTGGGAAAACGTGCTTGGCGACGCACTGGTGGACATTATCTGGTAAAATAACGATAAATTGACGGATGACGAGCTTTTCGAATATGGAAAAGAAGTCATCGTGAAATACCTGGGTAAGTGCCGAGGAGACAAGCTCCCGTAAAACTGAAAGTGGCATCGCTGAAAACGCTCAGCGATGCCACTTTTGAAATTCTTGGTCAATTCTTTCGCCGAGTGGTGTCAATTTTAGCACCGAATGGGGTAAAAAAGATCGCCGAGTTGGGCAATTCGCTTCGCCGCCTTCACCCAGAGAGGGGGTGCTTGTTTATGAACGATTTCTTCACCGTGATCGTTGGCCCATGGGTAGTGGGCATAGTCACAG
>CAKRHU010000286.1 GCA_934339215.1 uncultured Lacticaseibacillus sp. | reverse complement strand
GCTTGTTGTGAGTCGGTTAATGCGGAACCGTCGGCGTTCACTAGCTGACCATTCTTCACATAAATGGCCGTATTGTTCAACTCATAACCAGTTGGTGCTTTGGATTCTTGCAACTGATAAACCACATTCGGCGTCATTGGAAATTCAGTCGCCGAGCCATTGGTCATCAAACCGTCATCATGAGTTGAATAAGTTTTCGCTGCACTGCCAACTGGTTGCCAATTGAACTGAGCACCTGCTAGTGGGGTTTGCCCATCTTCAGCGACTTTGGTCACCGTCAACGGCAATAAACTATCCGCTTGAATAAAATGCACCACATTGGTTTTATCCGCATCAGTCGCAAATCCCGTGGTCACCTTGCTAGGTAAATCGACCCAAATCGAATCATCTTTGAGCTTTCCTTTGGCATCTTCAAGGTCAGATGCGACCATCACGGCTTCTTGCCAGCGATAATCAGAATTTTGCGCTTTCGTGGTTTGATGATCCGCCAATCGTAACGCGTAATAGTTGGCATCCACTTGATATCCTGATGGTGCTTTGGTTTCCTTCAACAGATAGGTGCCCGGCTCAATTTGTGATAACGGCTTTTGATCTTGGTCGGTAGTTTTAATAGTTTTGGAATCACCAGTTGTAACATCTGTCAGCTGATATTCCGCCCCGCTGAGCGGCGTGGTACTGTCCAAGGCCACTTTGGTAAGATCAAAACCAAACTGGGTGTTGGTTATGGTAACTGATTGATTGTTAGTGACCGGTGTACCTCGCACAGAAACCGGTGAATAGCCAGTCGGCGGATTTTCTTCTGAAGCATAGTAGACAATGGCGCGACCAATGTCATCACGCGTTGGTAAACCTTTAAAGGTATATTCCCACTCATTAGCATTCGACAACGTCACAAGGGTTGTCCCATCAACTTTTTGCGTATGGGTCGTGCCATCTGGATCAGTCACCTGCTGATACAGTTGCACCTGAACCTTGTCATCGGCATGATGCGTGTCTTTGAGGTCTTGCCACTGCTTTTTGATGTTGACATCGATGGTTTCTGGCAAGGTGCTGGGTACGTTCATCACGGTACGATTGTTGGTGATTTTGTCGGTGCTAGACGTCCATGGTTCATAAGACAAGTCCCAGCGATGAACTTCACCACCATTGATTGTGACGGTTTTAGCAATGACGGAGCCATAAATGTGGCCACGATCGATCACAATATCTGTCGCAGGGGCCAAAATCGTCCCGTAAATAATGTCACTGGAAACATTGATGGTTTTATCTTGCGCATCTTTGTAGTTCCATAAGACTTTGTTGTATTCTGTGGCCCGCGCACTGGCCTCTTCAATGTTCATTTGTGGTGCCGCAACCACAGCATCTGAGAATGTTTGCGAATCAGGATTATCATTCGAAGCTGGCGAGTTTTCTGGCGAAATGAAATTGACATTTGGCGCCCCGATTTGAAGATCATCTGGGGCCCCAGTAAAATCGATATTAATTTGAACCGGCGCCGCGTGTTTGGAAAGATCCATGTTCAAGAAGTAAACATTCCCACCGGTCGTCACGCCTTGCCCAGAAGCAAAGATTTCATTCCATTTGATGTTGAACACCCGGGCCATTGGCGTGGTGCTGGTGCGAAACGTCGTCACATCGGTTTCCAAAGAAGTCGGCATGGCATAACCCTTTGGTGCCGCAATTTCACGGAAGCGGTACGCACTGGGAACATTCACTGAGACATTGATTTCACCATTCGAGTCAGTGGTTAGCGCATATTTGCCATTTTTAACTGTAAAAAGAGCTTGGTACCGCGTTTTGCCAGGAATCAAATTGTGATCAGCATCATACAGATTACATGGCTTGGTTTTAAGATTACCCTCCGCATCATACACTGGATTTTGATTATCATCGGTAACTGGGATCAAGACGTCAGGACCCATATCAGCCCAGCCTGTCGGCGATGGCGTTCCAGTGCCTGTATAATGTTCGGGATAAATCGGATATTGGAGCGCAAACACAGCACCTGGCAACAACGTGACCCCATCGGAACTTTTCTTGGTGAGCTTCAGCGCATAGGCGCTTTCGTAGTTATCACCATATTTATCAGTAGTCCCAGTGTTGTTGATATCATAAATCGTGACATTTTTATCGGTCTTCGCCATATCAGTCAAATTAGTTTCTTGGCCATCAGCAATCGCGTCTGATCTTAGTTTCAAAGCCGCTAATGTCGAGGCAATGTTGATATACGGTGTAGTTGAATCAGCTGGTTCCAAGAAAAGCTGCCCATTGGCGATTTGATCTAAGTCGCTACCGTTATAACTGTAAGGCAACTGATTTTTGGTGATGTTGATACCACTCACCTTTGAGCCCAAGACGATTTTCGGATTAAGGTTGGTTTGATCTGAAACTTTGGGAATTTTTTGCGGCACGTTTTGGTAGTAATAAACGTCGCGCCCGTCGCTATCTTCGCCGGTACCTGTCGGTAATTGATTTTTTAAATCTGCCTCAGTATTGATGTCATTGCCTTGGCCTGAAACGATGGTACCAGCCGCAATATTCCCGAAAATATGATTGTCAGTCGTAACGGTATTGGCAAACACTGTAAAGCGCTGGGCACTGCCAAAATAATCATTCAACGTTGATGGAAATTCTTCAGCATAAGTTTGTGACTGCGTACGCACTGAGCCAGTTGCGCCATCTTCTACAGTTACTCGCGGATCTTCGCCAGCTTGTGACGTTTGCGTGTGCCACAAGACACCAGCAACAAGTGCTATGCCGAGCAGTGTTAAAATGCCGATTAAACTGAATAAATGCCTTTTGCGCACACGACTCATCCCCGTTCGGGCAATATCCCGCCAACCCATATCTAGTCCCCCAAGAAAAAGTGCCCATTTCACTTATTTAACGATCACGATATTTCTAAATTACATATACGTCACTGATTCGTATAATTCCTGTGACGCTCCCAAGCATTTCTGATTTA
>CAKRHU010000285.1 GCA_934339215.1 uncultured Lacticaseibacillus sp. | reverse complement strand
TACAAATACCTCACCAGTTTGAATTGATGAGGTAAGTGTAGCGCGCTAAATTGTTGGTGAAAATCCGTCATTTGGTTGGGTGCTTACCGAAAAGCTCTTCATCATCGGTCAATTTATCGTCATTTTCCCAGATAATATCCACCAACGCATCGCCAAGCACATTCTCCCAGTCTTCCATTGCGTCCGTATGCGCGTAGAACATCGCCAATCGTTGTTCTAGTTCAACTGAAATCATGCAAATTCGCCTCCAATCCCATATCGCTCCCGCATCGATTTATCACCTTGAATAAGAAGCTTGTACGAATCATGAACGATTCGGTCAAGAATCGCATCGGCAATCTGTGGATTTCCCAGCTTGTTATGCCAGCCTTCCGGCGCAAACTGAGTACAAAAGATTGTTGAACCACGCTGACTTCGATACTCGATCAACTCAAGAATAGTCTGAGCTTGTTCATCGTTGATTGGCGTCAAAAGCCATTCATCGATGATCAAGAGCTCGATCTTCTTGTATCGTTCAATAATCTTATGAAAGTCACCGTTTGCCTCATGCTTTGCTACAATCAAATCATCAATCAGCTCGGGAAGACGTACATATTTTACCTTATGAAACTGATGGCAAGCCTCAATTCCTAAGGCGGTCGCCAACCATGTTTTCCCGTTACCTGAAGCACCCATTAAGATGACGTTATGGTGCTCTTGAATATACGTGCCAGTCGCAAGGCGTTGAATCAAGTTCCGATCCAACTTACGATCCGGCAAGTAATTGATATCAGCTATACATGGCTCATTCGTCCGAAAATTTGCACTCTTGATCAGTCGATTCAGCCTATTTGACTGAAGGCTTGCGTAAGCCGCATCAACGAGTAACTTGAACCGATCATCAAAGTTCATTGATCGATATTCTGTGTTGCTTTCCTGTGCTTCCAAGGCATTTGCCATAGAGGTAAGCTTCATCTGCCGTAACTTCCGTTGAGTTTCGTCATTTACCATTAGTCATTTCCTCCAAAGTATGCTGCACCACGAGTAAAACCGTAGTCGGGTTCGTTAATCGTCTTTGGTGCTGGAATCTTTTGACTTTTCATAACCCGTTCAACTACGGACACCGTCGGTGCGGTCGCAATTTTCATCACGGTCGTACACGCGGCTTCGATTTCAATAGCTGCGTATTTTCTAGCTAAGCCTTTGAATCGAAAAGCTGCACTTAGACCTTGTTTTTCACTTGCCGCCGATTTAAGTAGATATCGCATTACGGCAAGCGTATTGATGCCAACCTCTTCCGCCCAAGCTAATGCGTTCTCAGGTGTATGATCGACGAACAGTTTATGTTCTGCTGGCAAATGATCGTGATTGGTTGAAAATTGCCCGAATTTACCGGTTAGTCGTTTATGGGAGGCAATTCGATTACCTTTGTAGAAAACTTCTACGATATCTTTCGTCACCTTGATATCCACTTTAGATGAGATATACTCGTAAGGAACAGAGTAAAACTGACTTTCCACGTTGATGTGGTAGTCTAATTGCACGATGGCAGTCCGCCAACTGGCCATCGTATAAGCTTGAACAGGTAATGGTCGCAAGGCAAAGCTTTCTTCGTCATGAAACGCCGAAAGGCGACTACCTTGTTTATATTTCTTTGTGAATGGCCGTTCGTTGAACTCCTTGAGTTTGATGCGAACGGCCTTATTTAATTCCTCGAGGCCAAAGAATGTTTCATTTCGTAGCGCTGCTATAATCCATGTTGATACTGTCCCCACAACACCTTCGACAGTCGGCTTATCCTTTGGCTTCCGGACTCGTGCTGGCATCACAATTGTGCCGTAGTGCAAGGCTAGATCTCGATACATTTCATTCAAGATGATTTCGCTATGCTTGTGCGAAGTCACACCCGTTTTGAGATTGTCGGAAATCAGATATTGCGTCACACCACCAAAGAATTCATACGCATGAATGTGTCCAGTAAGCCATGCTTCCTGCTGTTCAGTCATAAACGCCTCACAGTAGCTGTACGCACTACATGGCAAAGAAGCGATGAACAGATATGCCTTGACGATTTCTCCAGTTTCGCGAACAGCGATATGTAAAGGTGAGCCAGCCCAATCGACCTCCATCACTTCACCCGGCTTACGCCGAATCCGCATAGTTGCCTTATATTTCTGCGCATAAGCACGATAATACTGGCAAAAGGTTCGATACGCATACGGGATCGTGCCATTTTTTCGGCACTCTTGTTCATATTCATAATGAACCAGTGATAAGGTGACGTTCGGCTTAGCCAATTCCTCGTGTATCTTGTCGAAGTCTGGTATCTGCCGACCTTTTGCTATCGGTTGCTTCTGAGGAAACAACAAACTTTCCAGCCAAATGTCATCCACATCATCAGTAAATGGTGGACTGATTTGATGTAGCTCAGCCTGCTTGATAACTTCAGAAATCTTAGGACGTGAGTTCCCAGTGATTGCCGCAATATCTCGCTGCACCAGCTCTTGAGCGTGGAGTTCAAGAATCTGACGGTAATGAATCGCCATTACAAAAACCTCCTGTGTATATGAATTGCATGCGCTTACACGCGTGCTACCCGTAGTATACAGGAGGTTTCTTTATTGTTGGTCACTTTCTTCGCCGACCTTGGACAATTTTTTCGCCGGCTGGTGTCAAAAACTTCGCATTACTTGGTAAAGCTATATGCCGTCTTCACTTATCGTGGGTTTGCCTGAAAGTTAGGGCTAATTCACCAGCCACTAAGTAGAGATTCAGCTGCTCATTGATGAAGTCTAGTCTGTCCTCTTGGTTTTAAGCAAAATAATTTAATGTAAAGTTGGGGAAAAATATGTCCAAATATTTGGTAACAGGCGGGGCTGGTTTTATCGGCTCGAATTTAGTCGATGAATTGATCAAAGGTGATAATCAGATCACTGTGGTAGATGACTTGTCGATGGGGTTGTTGAGCAATCTTCCTGACAGCGACAAAGTGACGTTCAT
>CAKRHU010000284.1 GCA_934339215.1 uncultured Lacticaseibacillus sp. | reverse complement strand
TCAGTGCAGTCAGTGTTTCACTGGTTAGTTGTGAAGCCACGGCATTGATCCCAAGATTTGAAATGGTCTTCCAGTTATCAACGGCCTTAATCACAATGGCGTTGACCACAGCATCAGGTAACACCGTATTCCCACCAGTCGAAATGATCGTCGCCAACACGATAAAGGTATCTGAATTATCACTATTCAAGTTATCATTATTAGATAAATCGATCGTACCGCCGGTGTCCAACACGTATTGATTGTTATAGGAGATGCTCGTCAACACGTTTGACGCTAAACTGACGTTGCGAGTTTGCGAACCGATACTGCTGAGCAAACTAGCATCAAGGTTCGTGAGGTTTTCATAGGAAAGATCCCAAGTGACTACCGATTTGGACGCCAAGGTTCTTGTTCGAAAAGCCCAGTAAGACCAATCAGGTTCCGACAAACCTGGGCCAAATAAGTTACTCCCGAGATCTAATTCAGTCAGATTGGTCATGGTGATTGTTTGAAACAGCGACAAAATTTTAACGCGGTTCAAAGGCGTGGAAACTTTAGAAGTGAATCCTGTTAAGTCGATAGTTTTAGCATTTGTCGCACTCATCAACACCAACATCAACTTGTTTAACGCTGGTAAATCGGCCAAGGTGTAGTCTTTTGAACGGTCTTCAGCGACTTTCAAGGTGCCACCGTTTAAGAGACTAAGGACATTTACCGTGCCATCAGATAAACTCTGTGATAATAACATATCACTTGTTTCGACATTCTTATTGGAATTGGTCGCCAAGCCACCGACCCAGTTGGCAACAGTGTCATTCGCCGATGATACAAAGCTCCCATCAGAATTTTGCTTACGGTTAGCTAACGAAACAGTTTGCCATTGATCCACTGCGCCGATGGTTAAATTCGTTGCGGATACATTCGGGGTGCTCCCGTTAGCATCAAGTGAATTGGCGATCATCACCGACACCACGTCTTGAGGGATGCCGAGGTCGCCAACTAAGGTGAAATTGTCATAACTGTTGGCCGCTTGTACTGGTCGAGAGTCCGCAAAAAGGCTTCCCGCAACAAGTACGAACAGCGTCGATAGCACGATGAATAAGTGTTTGCGCAGTGCATTCATTGAGGAAGCCTCCTTTAATTATTTGTCTGAGTGGTTTTTAAGTTCAGCGACTTGTTTTTCAAGGTCTGCGAGTTTTTGCGTAGATTTCTTGCGACGGGTGAAGATCACGATCAATAAAATGATGATCAACAGCAGTAAGACGATGCCGATCACGATCGCAATCGTGTAAGATTTCGGCACACCACTGTGAACTTTTGCAGCGGCCTTCGTCAATTTTGCCGCTTTGGCTTGTGTGATCTTGACCGTTTTATTTGTCGTTGTACGGTATTGATAGTGATTGCCATGGCCATCAGCGTAAGTACCAGTCGATGACTTGCCCCAATATGCGGTGGTCGTGACTTGATAATCCCCAGATTTAACGGTTTTGCCTAACGACCACGTTTGATGCAGTTGCGAATTGGGCGCCATTTGCGCATCGGCTAAGCGCAAAGTCTTGGTTTTGCCACTCGGTGTTTTGATGGTGGTGATGGTTTCGATGTGGTTAGCAAACGCGGCAGTCGTATTGCGCACCGTCGCTTGAATCTGGTTGACTTGCTGGATTCGCCCAGAAGTGATCGAACCAATTTCAAGCTTTGGCGCTAAAATAGTGCTGGAATTGCGCGCCAGCACCGCAACCGTGTAAGAAATACGATTGACCACCCCTAACTTACCTGAGGTTGAACTGGTGGCCGTTTGTTTTGCTGGCGTGAAGATCAAGCCGCCAACCATCACCCCTGAAAAGCTTTGACTAGGCATCGTCAACGTTGCTGAATAGGTGGCACTGCCTTTAGCTGGCACCGTGATTGAGGCATTACCTTTCAGTGCTTGGCTCATTTTATGTTGTAGCGTACTGTCAGGCGTGTTGGAAACACCGGTGTAGTCAACGATCCCAGTGTTACTGTTGGTTGCAGTGGTCGTGGTGATATTCACTTTGATGGCACTGCTCGATGAATTAGTCAGCTTCACCTGCACTGGCGTCAACTGTCCGGCCTTCAGCAACAAGTCGAAATACGTCACGCTTTTATCGCGTTGATACGATGATTGGATCGGCTGAACACCCAGTGCGGCGTTAGATGCCGCATGGACAGGCTGTGTGATGGCGAGGCCAAATACCACAAAAAGCAGCGCAATCATGAGCTGCTTTAAGGACAAAATTTTATTATTTTTCATCGCTGTTTATTAGTTAGTTTCCCCAGCAGCTGCTGGAACGTTTGATAAGCTCCAGTTAACTTTACTGGTATAAGAATCTGCAGTCAGCAAAGTTTCCTTTTTAATAGTTAAATTATAGCTCAGGTCGATTGGAGTGACACCAGCATTGCCAGTCTTTACCGTTGCACTTTGGCCTTTATTCAATTTAGAACCATTCAACGTCAAATTGCTTTGCTGATCATCATCTAAAACAGAATTGCCAAAGCCTACAGCCGTCGCAGTCAAGGTCCAATCTTTATTGTCGCCAAGGAAATCGCTGACAGTGGTGGTGTAATCAGTGCCTTCAACCGTTTTATCATAACCATCTGTGTAAACAGTTTGCACATCAGTTTCAGGGAAAGCAACATCACCTGGTTCAGTAAAGGATAAGGTCCCAGCTTTAACTGTTAAGTTGGCATTGTTAGTTGCCTTTAATGGATCAGTAGTCGTATCGTCTGCTGCATGCACACTAACAGCATTCGTCGCAAAAGTCGCTAAACCTAAAACAGTGGCACTCATCAATAAACCTGCAATCACTTTTTTCATGGGAAAAAATTCCACCTTTCACAATTAACGTTCACTCGATATGTTACTTATAATTTATACTATAGAGATTATTACTAAAGATTACAATAAGAAATTAATTAGAGTTTCTATTCAGATAATAAAAAAAGCCTCGGTTATCGAGGCTTTTTGAATCATGATTATATAATCATGC
>CAKRHU010000283.1 GCA_934339215.1 uncultured Lacticaseibacillus sp. | reverse complement strand
CACCACATCAACTGGGGTGATGTCATGTTCCTTCAAGGCTGCCATGTGCGCTGGTAAATCGCGCCGGGCCAAGATCCCGGCATGGATCTTAGGATGCAAGGTCTTCACGCGCCCATCTAACATTTCTGGAAAACCAGTCACGGCATCCACTGGGGTCACAGCTAAGCCAGCTTCTTCGAGCACTTTGTGAGTGCCACCTGTCGACACCAATTCAAAGCCACGGTCAACTAAACCTTGGGCAAATTCAACCAAACCACTTTTATCTGACACACTTAACAATGCACGTTTCACGCTATTTTCTCCTTTTTATTTGAGTAAGGCGGCAACTGTTTGGGGCAGTAGTTCATGCTCCACAGCATGGATCCGCGCTTCAAGTTCCTCAACGGATTCGCCGGATTTGATGCGCACCGGTGCTTGGGCGATGATCTGTCCAGAATCGATGCCAGCATCGACATAATGCACCGTCACGCCAGTCACTTTCACGCCATAATCATACGCATCTTGAATCCCGGTGCGGCCAGGAAAACTTGGCAACAACGCCGGATGCAAGTTGATGATGCGATTCGGGAAAGCAGCCAGCAAGGTTTTGCCGATGATGCGCATATACCCTGCTAAGACAATTAAATCACATGTTGGCAACTTGTCCAGTATCGCTTGTTCCGCTTCAGCTTTATTCGCATAATCGCGGAAATTGACCACTAACGTCGGCACCTTGGCTAACGCCGCGCGCTGCAACACGTACGCGTCTTCATGGTCACAAACCAATAAGGCGATTTGAACTTTCGTTGAGTCCTTGAAGAAATCATGTAACGCTTGAAAATTTGTCCCACTACCTGAGGCAAACACCACAATTTGTTTCATCTTTATCTCCAAACCACAGCGTCTTGCGTCCGCTCAATCACATCCCCGATCACTTTACTGTGTGGATTTTGCGCCAGCACCGTGTCGACATCTTGGGGATCGACGGCCAACACCATCCCGATACCACAATTGAACGTCCGCCGCATCGTGGCCAAACTCAAATCGCCAGCTTCTTGCAAACGGGTGAACAATTCCGGCCACTGCCAAGCATCGGCATCAAAAGCTGCCGCTAAGTTTTTCGGCAACATCCGCGGGACATTGTCTTCAAAACCGCCGCCAGTGATGTGCGCTGCGCCGTGAATCAGTCCAGCTTGAATCAACGGCAGAACGGTTTTGACATAAATGCGGGTTGGTGCAAGCAAAGCGGTCGTGATTTCAGTGCCATCAGCTAACGGCATCGAAGCGAGGTTCGTTTCAGCTAACAAGCGGCGTACCAACGAGAAACCATTAGAGTGCACGCCAGAACTTGGTAAACCGATCAACTTGTCCCCAGCTTTCACGCCTTGAGGGAGCAGCTTGTCCTGAGACGCTAATCCCACTGCAAAGCCTGCCAAGTCGTAATGATGTTGCGGATACATACCAGGCATTTCCGCTGTTTCGCCACCGATCAAGGACATGCCGGCCATTTCACAACCATAGGCGATACCTTTAACAATGGTTTCGACTTGATCGACATCCAGTTGATCACAAGCCAGGTAATCGAGGAAAAATAGCGGCTTGGCCCCATCTGCCAGCAAGTCATTGGCGACCATGGCGACTAAATCGATACCGATGGTGTCATGTTGATCGCATTGCAAAGCCAGTAATAATTTCGTGCCGACGCCATCAGTGGCAGACACCAAAGTCGGTTGTGAAATTTCTGGTAAGCGATAAGCCGCCGCAAAGCCGCCGAGATTGCCTAACACATTTTGATTTTGCGTGGCTTTGGCCACTGGGGCGATGCGATGCACCAATTCGTTGCCGGCGTCAACATCGACACCAGCGCTTTTATAATCAAAACTCATGCTGAAACCTCCGCAATATTGATTTGAAGCTTGGCCAACTCTTGATGCAGGGTTTTTTCATAATCATCGAGCTTGGTTGGGTAAACACCAGTGAAGTAGGCGACACATAACCCGCCATTAGGCGCATCAGTTTGTAAGCCCACCGACTTTTCGAGACCGTCAACCGATAAAAAGGCCAACGAGTCCGCGCCAAGCAAGTCGCGCATTTCACAAATACTGTGATTGGCGGCCATCAACTCGCGCGTGGTTTGAATATCGATCCCATAAAAACATGGGAAGCGCAATGGCGGGCTGGCGATGCGCAAATGCACTTCTTTGGCGCCGGCGTCTTTAAGCAATTGCACCAGTTGGATCGCCGTGGTGCCACGAACAATGGAATCATCCACTAAGACGATGCGCTTGCCAGCAACTACCGCTTTGACTGGGGATAACTTCATCCGCACACTGCGTTCCCGCAAGGCTTGGGTGGGTTGAATGAAGGTCCGGGCAATGTATTGCGATTTGATCAAGCCCATTTCGTAAGGAATCCCGGAAGCTCGGGCATAACCTAATGCGGCTGATAAACTAGAATTTGGCACACCGACGACGATGTCAGCATCGGCAGGTTGTTCTTTGGCCAAGCGTTCACCCATTTTCACGCGGGCTTCATGCACGGAAACGCCGTGAATTTCAGAATCCGGGCGCGCGAAGTAAACGTATTCCATCGAACAGACTGCCAATTGGGTGTCATTGGTGTATTGTTCCGCATGCAATCCCACATCATCAATCATGATCAATTGACCAGGTTGCACATCTTGGACAAATTCTGCGCCAACCGCGTTCAACGCGGCAGTTTCAGAACAGATCACAAACCCGCCACTAGGGAGTTTGCCGACGACTAACGGTCGAAAACCGTTCGGATCAACTGCCGCGTACAACGCATGTTCCGTCAAGATTTCAAAAGCAAACCCACCGTGAACTTGATTGAGCGCTTCGATCATTTGCCCTTTGAAACTGTCCGCTTTGGAGCGGCGGATCAAGTGCATCAAGACTTCTGTATCCGAAGTGGATTGGAAAATTGCCCCACTTTGTTCCAAGTGATCGCGTAAGCTCAATGCATTGGTCAAGTTCCCGTTATGCGCCAAGGC
>CAKRHU010000282.1 GCA_934339215.1 uncultured Lacticaseibacillus sp. | reverse complement strand
ACTCGATAATGGTCCCGGCATTGGTCCGATCCACTAAATTGACCGCTAACACATTGCAGCCAGCAGCGAGCAATTCTTTGACTTGTTGATTCTGCAGTCGCGCAGAATCTGCGGCATCACGCGTGGTAACCAGCGTTTGCACTTTAGCCTTGTGCCCGGCAGTGCGCAACACCTGTTCAAAATGCGTGGTCAATTCACTGATAAAGACATCTGAGCCATCATAACGCGCCACGCCGACGAACAACTTCTGTGGTGTGTGACTGCTTGCCTGCTGACATCCTGCTAACAGCAAGCACATGAGTAGCCCCAAGCTGCCGATGTATAATAAACGCCGATGCCGCATTGCCATCCCCTCCTATCTTGATGAATCATTTTGCTACGCTGACATTGATCCGATTTCAGACCTCTCACGGTCGCAAAATCAAGGCCAGTCGTTCATCATAAACAGCAGCGTCTGATTTTTTTGTGAGAACAATTGTGAGCGATGCAACGTTTGTTGGCTGATCACTTGACGTTTCGGACTACTGAGTCGAATCGACAATTGTTCAGCCGCCATAACTAGCGACTGATAGCCACGATTGAAGTCATCTGGCACCACCAGGCCGAAAACCGCTTTGTTGTCGAGTTGATGTAAAACTTCTGTCGAACAGCCCACGCCATACACACGCGCCCCGTTGATCGCATCTTCTGCTGCCGCCGACCCAGCCGCGACTGTGGCCGCATCATCTAAAGCGATCACCACATCAACTGGTGGTAGTGTGTCAAGGGCGGCCTCAGTCGCACGCATCGTCCAGCGGATCAAAGCGCCATGCTGGGTGACGCCAATTTGCAATTTTTCTAGCGTGCGCGTCGTCGCCAGTTGATCGCGATCACTCGCCAAAATGCCGATGGTTTTGCCAGTGAGGTCATCGTCGTCATCACCAGACACCAGCTTAGTCAGCGCAGTGCCCATGGCCTCTGGATCATTGGCCACCACATTGACAATAGGTGAATCACTTTCAACGGGTTCATTCAAGGCCACCACTGGGACTTGGCGGTCTTCATCTTTCAACATTGCCATGGCTTTTTTTCCAGACACTGGCGCCACCACCAAAGCGTCGGCACCGCCTAAAATCGCTTGTTTCATCAAGTTTTGCTGAGTGCGCACTGACAAGTGCTCCGGTGTATCCACCACAAACATATCGACGTGTTGATCAGCGGCGGCCATTTTTAAACCGTACTTCAACGCATCCCAAGATTCGGCATCAGAATTTGGCACGATCACGGCGACTTTACCGCGTGAATCCGATCCGCGGGTGGTCAACATCAACACCGCCAGCACCAACGCGAGTAATCCCAAGGCAATTTCAACGAAAATGAAAGGTCTGTATTTATTCATGTTCAGCCCCTTCCAGTTGTTGACGCGTCGCTTCAGAATACGGAATTTCTGGGATCTTGATGGTCACCGTAGTCCCAATATCAATAGCACTAGCGATCGATAAGCCATAATGCTCCCCAAAATACAACTTCAAGCGCGTATCCACATTCACTAACCCAACCCCAGAGCCATGCTTGAGATCATCGGCATCAGGCGTCAATGCGGCGGCGACAGTGGCTTCATCCATCCCATTGCCATTATCAGAAATCGCAATGATCACGTCGTCGCCTTCAAGTTTGGCGGCCACGCGGATCAATAATGGCTCATCGTCATACGGCTGCAAGCCGTAATTCAAGACATTCTCTAAAATCGGCTGCAAAACCAGCTTCACGATACACAAGTTGCGAATGTCTTCTGAAACATCGACATCCAAACTGAAGGCTTGTTTGTAACGCGCCGCTTGAATATTCATATAACTTTGCGCATGTTTAAGCTCAGAATCAATGCTGATGATCGAGCGGCCTTTGGACAAACTGATCCGAAACAGTTGGGCCAATTGCGTGATCATGAAGACGGCTTGATCATTTTGCTCACCTTCGATCATCCAAGTGATCGACTCCAAGGTGTTATATAAAAAATGCGGATTGATCTGGCTTTGCAACACCGCCAGTTCACTTTTGCGCCGCGCATTTTGGGCTTGGACCATCGCCGCCATTAAGGTTTCGATTTCTTGATACGAGTTATTGATCGAACGTCCCAACTGGCGGATCTCGCTAGACCCACCGATGTCGATCTCAGGCAATGTGACGCCGTCGTAGGCTTGCACTGAGCGATTTAAACGCTGCAACGGTCGCGAAATATGGATAGCAATCAGACGGTTGATCATCACCAAGACCATACTCATTAAAACGATATACAAGCCGATGAACAACCCCGTTTGCACCATATCTTGCTTGATGGTCGCAGGGGGCACGACGCCGACCAGTTTCCAGCCGGTATAGCCAATGTCTGATACTGCCACTTGTTGATTGGCGACATGATACACGCCTTCAGAACGATTCACCACTGTTAATGTTGATTCCTTCATGAGATGTTGTTGTAGTTGCACCAGGCGTGGATGATACAACAAGTGACCCGCATTATCCGCCAGATAATAATATTTGCCCGCTTGATTGTCGTTGAGCTCAGCGAGCAGATGGGCAATGCGATAATAATCCATATCCACTAACAAGACGCCTGAGCGCACTTGTCCACCACGCGATAATTCCACCGCTCGGCTCAATGAAATTACCCACTGGAAGCGTTGCGTGCCCAGGTCGAACAAGTTTTGGACATGCGGACGACTAAAATGCACATCTGCAGGCGCGGCGGCGGCGCGTTTAAACCACGATTGCTTGGCAACTTGCGGGTCGCTTTTTTGCGTGACGACGGGTTCAGCTAACACCAAGTTGCCCGTATCGTTGTACAGCGCCAGCGTGATCAATTCATCGCGGTTGCCTTCATATAGCGTGTTTAAGCCGGTATGGATTTCGGCGGCCTGCCGCTTAACGTCATTTTCTTTGACCACATTGTAATAAGCGGTGTCGGCAATTTGGCGCATCCGCGTGAGATAATCTTCCAGTGTATCTTTGGTTTGGTGC
>CAKRHU010000281.1 GCA_934339215.1 uncultured Lacticaseibacillus sp. | reverse complement strand
TTATAGCGGCGATAAAAGCAAACTGTAAAATTAGACCAATTTTTATGAAGATAGTTTTCAGTTCAGGTATACTGCCAGTAATGGGCCAGCAATAACCGAAAAAACAGCGTCGACCACTGACGCATTATTTGGGTTTGCTTGGTAAGACTAATCCGAGCAGGATGATCATGGCACTGATGACGGTAATAATAATTTCCATACACGATACCTCCAACGCGCGAGCTTGTTTCATATGAAACAAGTCAGCTTCAATTGTTCTGAGTGTTCCTGATCCTTGGCTGTGGTACACTAGTGGTCTAAGGAGTGGTGAGAATGCTGGAATATGATGAGATCAAGGCACAATTTGAAGTCGGGCAAAAAATCAATTTTGATCTGATTTTACAAAGGGTCATCAAAGGCTGGGACCATCGGCCCAAAATCATGTTGCACTCTTGTTGTGCCCCTTGTTCGACTTATACTTTGGAATATCTGACCCAGCACGCTGATGTCACGGTGTATTATGATAATCCCAATATCCATCCGCGCATGGAATACGAGCGCCGCAAGCTGGTGCAACAGCGGTTTATCTCAGACTTCAATGAGCGCACTGGTAACCATGTCCAATTTATGGCTTCAGATTACAAGCCGAGTGAATGGCTGGCGGTAACCAAGTCGCTCAAAGATGAGCCAGAAGGTGGCGCGCGCTGTCATGTGTGCTACCAATTCCGTTTAGACCGTGTCGCCAAAAAGGCTCAAGCGCTTGGCTTTGACTATTTCGGCAGCGCCTTGACCATATCTCCGCAAAAAAATGCCCAAGTGATCAATGAAGAAGGCTTAGAGATCCAGCATTTTTACAATGTGGCTTATCTGCCCAGTGACTTCAAAAAGCGCGGCGGTTATGCGCGTTCGGTGCAAATGTCCAAGGAGTATGAAGTTTATCGCCAATGCTATTGCGGTTGCTTATTTGCGGCCAAGCAACAAGGCATCGACTTGGCGCAAGTTAATCGCGAGGCCACAGCGTTTGTCAAAGCGCATCAACATGAAAACTTCGACCACATTCAGTTCCATATTGAACAACCGGCCAACGCCTAATTGAAAATCGGACCACTTCTACGCGAGTAGCAGGGTCCGATTTTTGCGTTATGCGGCAAATTGATTTTGCACATATTCATGGTACAAGGCGTGCGATTTCACCAGCTGGTCATGCGGTCCGTGCCCAGAAACATGCCCATTTTCGATAAAGTAGATCTCGTCGGCATCGACGATGGTGGACAGACGATGCGCGATCACTAACGTTGTGCGGCCTTTCATTAATTGTGCGAGGGCTTTTTGCACCATCATTTCTGATTCTGAATCCAGACTGGCGGTCGCTTCATCTAGCATCAACAACTTCGGATCGCGTAAAAATGCCCGCGCGATGGCTAAGCGTTGACGCTGACCACCGGAAACTTTGATGCCGCGTTCACCGACTTGTGTATCCAAGCCTTGAGGCATTTGGTGCACGAATTCATCAGCGTAGGCGAGTTTCAATACTGCCCATAATTGCTCATCGCTGTACGATTTAGTCGCGCCATAGGTTAAGTTATAGCGGATCGTGCCAGCCATGATCGCCGCATCTTGAGACACTAAACCGATTTGATTGCGCCAATCCGTTAAGTTCACTTGTTGCGCATCCTGATGGCCGATCAACACTTGACCGGCATCAGGTTGATAGAAGCGCTCCAGCAAGCCAAATACTGTGGATTTCCCACCACCAGAAGGTCCAACAAAAGCAACCACAGAATTGGGCTTGGCCTCAAAGCTTAAGTCATGTAGAATCTGCTCACCTTCATCGTAAGAAAAGTCGACATGTTGCATGGAAACCGTTTGACCGTCAAGTGGTAAATCGACGCCGGTATTTTGCTTTTCTTCAGGTTCGTTGAGTAACTGTTGAATGCGTTCGGTGGCGCCAGACGTTTTGGCCAAAGTGGTGAAGAACTGACCTAATGCCATCACCGGCCCAAGCATTTGGAATAAATACATCAAAAAACTCAACATGGTGCCGATGGTCATTGAACCCGCTAACACGCGATGCGCGCCATAAGCTAAGACGCCGATAATGACTGCCATCATGGCACCAGTCATCAGCGGGCCGGCGATGGAATCATAAACCGCTTCTTTTAAACCGATGTGATAGAGTTTATCGATTTGGGCATCGCCAGCCTGGCCTTCTTGGGCTTCAGCGTTGGACGATTTCACCAAGCGGACTTCACTTAAGATCTCGCCTGCCTCACCGTTGAAATCAGCCAAGGCATCTTGGCGCGCCCGACCGACTTTATGCGACTGGCGTCCGACTGGCATCATCACTAGCATCACTAATGGGACAGCGATGAACATGATCGCGGTCATGCGCCAGTCCATCACCAGCATCAAGACTAAAGCCCCGATCAATTGCAATAAGCTGGTCATCAGGTTTGGCAAGGTGTTGGCGAGTAGTTGTTTGACTTGGCTGGAATCATTGACTAAGCGGGACGATAAAACGCCGGATTTTTGCGTGTCGAAGTAGCTGACTGGCAAGTGTAGGAGCTTATCCCATAACTTACGCCGCAGTTCAGCGACCACGTTTTCGCCGAAAAAGCCTAAAATCGTGCCAGAGCCAGCAGAAATCAAAGCACTGACGATAAAGATCCCGACCACGGCGATCATTAATCCGGCGTTAATGTGTTGGCCGAGTTGGTTGATCAGTCCTTTGGCAAATTGAGGAACAATTAAATTCCCAGCCGTAGCGATCATGCCGAGCAGGATTCCGACGACGAGTTGCCAGTATTTTGGGTGAATGCTTTTGATCAAGGTCATAAAGGCTTTGCGATCAAATGTTTTTGGTTTTTGTTTCATCTAGTGCCTCCGATCAAACCAAGGACCGCCGAAGGGTTGACCAGAAAAATGATCAAATTGACGATGCCAGCGGTGCGCTTGTTGCATCAGATCTTGCCAATCATCGCCAGACTCATCCAATCCGGCCAGTAATTTCTTCAATAA